>CAJGDH010000067.1 GCA_904502145.1 uncultured Eubacterium sp. | reverse complement strand
TGAAGCAGCCGCAAAGGCATTGATCCTTTCGGGAGTCCCGCAGAATCACATCTTCCCTTCTTCCGCATTTACGTATAAAGATGAAGACAGTGAAATCGATGAGAAAGAAAAAAATCTCCTTGCAGAGAGAGCCGGGCAGATTGATCCTAAGGATACCCAGGTGATCATCTATACGACAGGAACGACTTCTATACCGAAAGCAGTACAGCTGTCTTCCTACTCTATCCTCAGTGACGTTCAGGGCTGTCAGGACCTTCTGGGGGATAAGCTGAACAACAGTCTCTGTCTTGCTCTGCCGACCTTCCACAGCTATGGCCTTACGGTTCTCAATGTCTACCTCAGCCTTGGCGGATGTACCTATCTCTCCCCTCTCCTGAAACCGGATATCCTGAGGGATCTGATCGTGGCATTCAACATCAAGGACCTGACTTCCGTAGGAGCCATCTATGGCATGCTGACCCAGCTTCCGGATTTCGAGGAGTCCATCTCCGGCCGTCTCAAGGTCTGTATCGTGGGCGGCGGATTTACCACACCGGTGGAGATGATGCGTCTGGAGAAAGCCTTCAACGGAGCCAAGATCCTCGTGGGCTACGGTCAGACTGAATGTTCTCCTGTCATCACAGTGGAGAAAACCGAGGACCCGTTGGAAAGGAGGGCCATCTCCGTCGGCCACCCCCTTCCCAATCTGGATGTACGCATCTGGAACGAACAGACCGGTTTTGCCGCGCAGGGAGAGATCGGTGAGATCATCGTCAAGGGTCCCACCATCATGAACGGATATTTCGGTCTGCCTGAAGACCAGCAGCCTTTTGACCGTGAAGGATGGCTTCATACCGGTGATCTTGGCAGGTTCTCCGAGGACGGTATGCTGCAGTTTGCCGGCAGGATCAAGGATATCATTATCCGCAGCGGTGAAAACATCTCACCGGTCGAGATAGAACGGGCTCTCCTTCAGGAACCTGAGATCCGTGAAGCCAAAGTCCTGGGCGCTCCCCATCCCATCTGGGGAGAAAGTGTCGAGGCCTGTGTGGTGACCCGGACCGAAAAACTGGATGTGGAAAACCTCCGGCTCAGATTAAAAGAGAAACTTGCTTCCTTCAAAGTGCCTTCCCACTTCTTTACCTTTGGCGCTTTTCCGCTGAATTCCAATGGAAAACTTGACCAGAGAAGGCTGAAGCTGGATATGCTCCAGAGACTGAATGAGCTCTTCATTGCTGCTGCTCTGGACGAAGGCCTGAGGATCATGGACCTGACACTCAAAAACAGAAGTTACTCCATCGTACCTGCCTGTTCCATGGTGCAGGAACTTGCCGGCCAGCTTGGTTTCGACAAAGTACGTTCCAACCGCATCCGCCTCAGTGTTGAGGAAATGATCACAGACCGTATCGACCACGCATATGACGAGAGCGGTGAGATCAGGATGGAAGTAATCCTGATGCCCCAGTGGCTCCGTCTTCGCTTTACCGATAACGGCAAGGTGTACCGCCTGGATGGCGAGGACGCCTCCATCAGCGCAAAGATCATTCTTGCCAATGTGGACGCCTACACCTCAGGTACCAATGAGAATGGTGAAACACAATACTCCTTAGACTATCAGTACAGGGAAGATTTCGACGTGAAAGCTTATCTTATGCGTTGATCCTGTACCATGAAAACAGAACATCCCCCCGCTCATTCATCATTGATGCGGGGGTTTTTCTCCATAACTATATATGGGAGGTCTAAAGTATGAAATATATTGATGACAAGCCTGTCAATACAGGCAGGCAGCCTGAGCTGGATCTGTTTAAAACCGTATGTATCGTGTTCATGATCCTGGCCCATGTCGCACTGGATCTTACTCAGATAACGAGTGAGGGCGGCAGCGAGTATGGCTTCATCGACTACCTGATCTGTATCGGAGGAGCTGCCACCTTCATGATCTGTATGGGTATCGGCATGAGATATTCAAAGAACCAGTCCCCGGCCAAATATGTTGCCAGAGGCATTGGGCTTCTGACGGTCGGACAGCTTCTGAACCTTCTCAGAGGCGCCCTGCCGTACCTGATCGCCTACTGGTTGACCGGCAAACAGTTTTTTATCGCCAATGCCTACCTGGTCTTTCAGCCGGACATCCTGACCTTTGCCGGTCTGGCTTTCCTCCTGATGGCTTTACTGAAAAAGTTGAAACTGTCTGACGGGAGTATCCTGGCCATCGGCTTCGGGATGAACCTGCTGGGTCTGATCATGTATTATGTTCATCCGTCAAACGCCTCTTTTATTCTCAGTCAGATACAGGGATTCTTTTTCATCAGTGATGCGGAATGCTATTTCCCTCTGTTTTGTTACTTTGTGTTTGTTGCTTTCGGATATTTTGTCGGAGGATACTACCCCAGGATCAAGGATAAAGACAAGCTTTCCAGCCTGGTCCTTCTGGTCTGTTTTCCCATATGCGCAATCTATTATGCTTTGAGGATTATGGTCCCCTTCCCATATCTCCCCGAACTTGGTTCCGACCTGCAGTACTCCATGGTGCCTGCTACGGACGCCATAGGATCATGCCTGGTATCATTGGTATTCATTGCCTTCCTCTACAAGATATGCAAAGTGTTCTTCAAAAACGGACTGCCGGGTTTTCTTACCTATCCGGCCCAGCATATAAACGCATATTACTGTGTCAGTTATATACTGATCCTTCCGCTGCAGACCTTCCTGATCGCAGTCAAAGGCAGTCTGTTCGAAGGTGATATCTACACTCTGGTTTTCTTTATCATCGTCATGGTGCTCTGCTATGTGATCATTGAGTTCAATGACAGGTATATTCATTTTGATGTTGCCAAACTTAAAGGGAAGAATCAGATGATCTTCTTTGCCACAGTCTGGATCCTAAGCTTCGCCGTGGCTTTCTATTGTTATCCGAGGATCGATGAGTTCGCCACCATGTGGAATGAATATCTCCTTCCGAAATAAAAACCGGAAATTAAAGAATCAGGAAATTAAAGACTCAAAAAAAGACCTGCTGTTTTCCGTTCCGGAGGTAAATCCGGCAGACGGAGTAACAGGTCTTTTTTTCGTTCAGATATATCCTTAGAATCCCAGCTTTTCCGTAAGCTCCCACATCTCATCGATCATGCTGCCGATATATTCGATGGTCTCAAGCAGCGGACCGTCTGTGGAGATGTCAACACCTGCCATCCGGGCAAATTCCACAGGATTGACCGTACTTCCTGCCCGCAGGGCTTTCATCCAGTCCTCGACAGCCGGCTGTCCCTCTTCCATGATCCTCTTGCTCATCTTGGTGGAGATGGTCAGACCTGCGGAATAGGTGTAGGAGTACAGTCCCATATAATAGTGAGGCTGGCGCATCCAGGTCAGCTCGGCACCTTCGGTCAGTTCAATCGTATCCCCCCAGAACCTGGTCAGGACATCCTTATAGATTGAGGATAAGGTTTCGGGCTGCACGCTTCCTCCCGCATCCACGATCTTATATACTTCCCGCTGGTAGGCCGCCTCCAGGAGATGAGTGACAAAATTGTGATAGTAGGTTTTTCCCACAGTATTACCCAGCACCCATCTTCTAAACCTGGGATCGGTACTGGTCCTTTCCAGATGCCCGGTAAGGAGAAGCTCATTGATGGTGCTGGGGGATTCAGCAAAATATCCGGAAACCATGGTGTCAAATACACCCTGGTTATTGTTGCAGGACATAAAATGACCTGCATGGCCAAGCTCATGGGCCAGGGTGAAGACATCCGCCATCCTGCCCTGCCAGGAGAACAGGATAAATGAGGCCGGCACTCCATAGGGGCTGGCACAGAATCCACCCGTACTCTTCCCGTCATTTGTGGCGAAATCGATCCATCTGTCCCGGAAAGCCCGGTGAATCATATCGACGTAATCTTCCCCCATCACCGCCAGGCCATCCGCGATATATTTCTCCACTTCCTCCACTGTGACCCTTGGATCATAATCCGGATCGACCGTCAGCTTCATATCCGCATAAGTCATCCGGTCAAGCTTATGGATCCTGCGGATAAGCTCAGCGTATCTTCTCATGTGGGGAGCAAGCTTCTCCATGATGACATCGATCTGCCGGTCATAAAGGTCTCTGGTCACATCATCCTCAAAGAGAAGGTAGTCAAAGACATCCTTAAAACCTCTGAGGTCAGCCATGCGTTTGTCCCTGCACACATAGGCATTGTAGGCTGCAGCGGTAACATTCTCATATTCTTTGATCTTGTCGGAAAAATGGCGGAAGGCAGCTCTTCTTATGTCGGTATCATATTCATACTCGTATTCATCCTCGAATAAAGCATAACTCAGAGGATATTCTTTACCATTTACCGTAAAACTGTCAAAACGCATATCCCCAAGCTTTGCCTGATTATAGACGGTATAGGGAGTTGACATGAACTCTTCCAGGGCCGCCAGGACCTTCTCCGTCTCAGGCTGAAGCATATGTGGCTTCCTTCTCAGTATTTTGCTCAGATACATGGAAACGGAACCACCATTCTTAACTGCTTCTTCCAGGACGCTGCTGTCCGCTTCCACGATCTCACTTTCAATAAAGCTGGTCCTGGTAAAGCAATCCGTGATGATCCTCTCCGCCTTGTTTGCATCGGCTACAAGCTTGGCATTGGAAAAATCGGTCTCCATATCCAGTTCAAAATAATGGGAGAATTTATTGGCCAGCTCATTCATCCGTTCATAAAGATGGAGGCAGTCCACGATGGTTTTGGCATCCTTCAGCTTCCCCTTGTATTCTTTCTCAGCTTTTTCGGCAAGTTCCTTTATCTTTTCGGTGTCCTTCCAGGCCTCCTCCGGAGTTTTATAGATCATACTCAGATCCCAGGTCTGATCAACGGGCACTTCACTTCTTTTCATCTTATCTCCTCCTGCTTTGTTGCTTAATTATCTCAGCATATATCCTTCCCGGCAGCTAGTCGATTACCTCAAGGCCCTTTGCCACCAAGGTGATGAAGTCCTGGACATTGGTCACTACCGTTGTCGCGGCGAGGCTTCCCCGGTCAAGAAGTTTATTCACCACGAACTCATCCGCATCCACCGTATACAGATAAACCGGTCTGATCTCCCCGTCCTCCATCACCCGGTAAGAGGGGGTCATGTTGCCTGTTGCGATGGTGTGAAGCATGGTTGCCATGCAGATCACCGTGGTGGCTTTTTTCGCCAGTTCTCTCATGGCACAGGCGGCTTCATTGGCATCGCTGATCACTTCCGGCAGAGGGCCGTCGTCACGGATGGAGCCGGCAAGAACGATGGGAATGCCTTTCTTCACACAGCTGCAGATGATCCCGTCCTTAAGGTCATAATCCTTGATAAACTGCGGGATTGATCCGCTCCGCCGGGCTTTATTGCATACGTCCAGATGGTTATAATGACCGTTGGGCTGGGATTTCTGCGTGTAGATATCCTGTCCCAGGGCAGTGTGAAGGTACGCGCCTTCCAGGTCATGGGTGGCCAGTGCATTTCCTGCCATCAGACCGTGGGCATAACCATTCTCGATCAGGGACTGCATGGCCTTTCTGGCATCCGCGTCAAAAGCGACTGCCGGCCCCATGACCCAAAGGATAAATCCGTGCTCCTTCTCATGTCTGAGCAGTTCAAAGAGCTTATCATAGTCCCTGGCGTAGGAAGTCTCACGACTTCTGCCCTGCCGGAAGACAAAGCGGTCCTCCAGCTGCGTATTCTCATCAATGAATCCGGAACAGTGCAGATAAATACCGTCTTCACATTGTTCTGTCCTGCCCAGGATCACCTTATCTCCCTTTTTCAGATTTCTCGGTTCGATCACTGCCAGATTCCCGTCTTCGCAGATCACAACACAGGAATCCATCCTGCTTTCTCCGGCCAGTTTCCACTCGCCGTCAACCTTAAAGTATTCCGGAAACATGGAAGTACTGTGAAATCCATCCGGTGCAACACCGTCCATGGGGGCATATTCAAAAACCACATCCGGTGCATTGGCAAACTTCTCTGCCCCGAAATCCGGATGATGGTAGATAGGCATATTAAATGACATGTCATATCCTCCGTTCAGTCATCTTCTGTATCTGTCAATCCATCAGTTCTCTGTATAAAGGCATGCTCATACATCTTGGTCCTCCCCGTCCTCTGGAGAGCTCCGAGCTTGCCATCTCCAGTACCCGGAAACCTTTTTCCCGGAGGATCTGGTTGGTCACATAATTTCTGTCATAAACAAGGACTTTTCCCGGCTCGATGCACAGAGTGTTTGAGCCGTCATTCCACTGTTCTCTCTCCGAAGCGATCCTGTCCTTGCCGCCGCAAAGAACCAGGAAAACCTCATCGATCTTCAGACAGGAAGCCAGCACCTTTTTCAGAGGCTGGTCCAGCTCCCTGACTCTAAGGTTGTCCTTTGTCTCCCCTCTTTTGATCTCGAAGATCCGCAAGGTCCTGAGTATCCCCGGATGGACAACAAATGTATCGTGATCCACCTGGGTGAAGACCGTATCCAGATGCATATAAGCACGGACAGAGGGAATATCCAGGGCAAGAATCGTCTCGATAGGGGATGTCTCATCGGAGAAGATGTTTTTCGCCAGCAGTTCGATGGCCTCGGCTGTCGTTCTCTGGGAGATACCGATGGCCAGAACTTCAGGACTGAGATTCAGTATATCCCCACCCTCTATGGCATAAGGGTTTACCCTGTCATAATACAGAGGCGTGGTCCCGGCAAAGGCAGGATGAAACTTCATGATATACTGTCCGAAGATTGTTTCTCTCCTTCTAGTGGATGAATACATCCGGTTCAGGCTGACCCCGTTTCCGATGAATACGAAGGGGTCCCGGGTAAAGTAAAGATTGGGGATCGGGTCGAGAAGAAAACGGCTCTGGGTCCCCATAAGATTGACCAGAGGTCCTCTGGTATTGGCCGTGATCTCATTCTCTTTCACCCCTGACATGAGCTTGAGGATCAGTTTCCTCTCATCCGGAATCTCCATCAGATAATCTGACAGAGAATCCCTGGTCCGGGGTTCGTTTACATTTCCTTCCGCGATAAACTGCGTGATAAACTGTCTTTTAATCTCTGTATCCTGTTTTAATACCTCGGCAGCCATATCCTCCAGATAAAGGACCTCGGTCCCCTGGTCCCGGAGGATGTCCGCAAAAAGATCATGCTCTTTCTGCGCTGTCTTCAGGTACGGTATATCCTCGAACAAGAGTCTCTCCAGATCACCGGGCACAAGATGTTCAAGTTCTTTTCCCGGTCTGTGGAGAATGACCTTTTTCAGCTTGCCGATCTCGCTTTTTATCTGTACTGTCATAACCCTGCTCCTGCACTTTATCTGTTTATTTCCCGCAAAAAGATCCATTCACTCCGGAATCACAGTCAAACGGTCAATTTATACTATCTTATAACAATTTGCATCAAATATCTACCATCCGGGAAAATCTTTTTCCGATGTTGATAATGCATTAAAGTTATCACGGGGCCCATTGCAGAAAAGAAGGTCATCACAGGAAAAATGGCTGTATCCTGCGATCAGCTCGACAGTCTGCAGCCATTTGCGTATTCTGAATGAAAGGGTTGATTCAGATCTCTGCGATCACTTCTACTTCACACAAGGCTCCTTTAGGTAAAGACCGGACGCCCACACAGGATCTTGCGGGTTTTTCGGTAAAATAACGGGCATAGATCTCATTAAAAACGGCGAAATCATTGATATCAGTGAGAAAACAGAGAGTTTTGACTGTGTTTTCCGCTTTTGTCCCGGCTTCTTCAAGGACTGCCGTCAGGTTTTTCATGACCTGTTCCGCCTGTTCCTCTATGGTCTCTCCTGCCAGTTCCCCTGTTGCAGGATCAAGTCCGATCTGGCCGGATGTATAAACCAGGCCGCCCGCAACAACAGCCTGTGAGTAGGGCCCGACTGCCGCAGGTGCTTTGTCCGTATGGATTTTTTTCATTCTTTCATCTCCTCTTCTTCTGATGATAAGGGTATTATAACACGTCTTATATTTCATCTCCATAGCAAATGTATCTCTATTAACATGTTCCGGCAGGAAGACAAAGGGCATTGGAAAAAAACCGTAAATGTACTATTATTATCTTGAACAAACAATCTGAAAAAGTCGGGATTTTTTTTCCTGACTGAAAGAGATAGAGGAGGTTTCCATGGGTGCATTAGAGGGCTTAAAAATTCTTGATTTTTCAACACTGCTTCCGGGGCCTTATGCTTCTTTGATCCTGGCGGATCTGGGTGCCGAGGTCCTGAAGGTCAGCTCATCCTCAAGGCCTGACCTTGTGATCAATTACGAACCCTTCATCGGTGATACCGGTATCTCAGCCTGTCACGCCTGGCTGGGACGGAATAAAAAGACTATGTTTCTCAATCTGAAGACCCCTGAAGCCAGAGAAATCATCAAAGAACTGATCATGGACTATGATATTGTCCTGGAACAGTTCCGACCCGGCGTGATGAGCAGGCTGGGGATCGGCTATGAAGAACTGAAAGCGGTCAATCCCGGACTCATCTACTGTGCACTCACCGGCTATGGACAGACCGGACCTCTGAAAGATGCCGCCGGCCATGATATCAATTATCTGGCAAGAAGCGGGATCATCTCCCATGCAGGAAAGCAGGAAAGCGGTCCTTCATTGATGAACTTTCAGATCGCGGATGTGGCAGTCGGATCCATGAACTCTGTGATCGGTATTCTGGCAGCGGTCTATCATCGGAACATGACCGGAAAGGGCCAGTTTGTTGATGTCTCCATGTTGGATGGCTGTATCCCC
>CAJGDH010000066.1 GCA_904502145.1 uncultured Eubacterium sp. | reverse complement strand
GAATAGATACCGAACTGAGCAGCAGCCCCAAGGAGAAAGCTCTTGGGATTGGCGATCAGCGGGCCGAAATCCGTCATTGCCCCCACACCCAGGAAGATCAGGGAAGGAAGAATACTCCATTCGTCCAGCAAATAGAAATAATGAAGTAACCCGCCCTCTTCCATGATGGCGGGGTACAGGTTCACAAGCAGCATGCCAAATGAGATGGGTACAAGCAGCAGGGGCTCATATCCTTTGGCGATGGCCAGATACAAAAAGATCAGGGCAACGATGATCATCACAAAGTTGCCGGGCTTCAAAAAGGCGAATCCGGTCTGGGCTGCAAGATTGGTTAAGGTCTCTGCAACATATGCCATAGGTTTCCCTCCATTTCAAACCGGATCAGTCCATAGTTACCAGTACATTTCCTCCCTCGACTCCGTCACCGACGGAAACTTCCACGGAAGCGACGGTGCCGTCCTGGGGCACGCAGATCTCATTTTCCATCTTCATGGCTTCGAGGATAACTGCAACCTGGCCTTTGGTCACCTGGTCGCCGGCTTTTACCCTGATATCCACGATCTTGCCCGGCATGGGGGCATTGACGGTGATGCTGCCCGCTGCGCCGGCGGCTTTGGCCGGAGCCTTCTTTGCGGGAGCCTTGGGAGCGGGGGCCGGAGCGGAAGGAGCCGCGGCTGTCCTGCCTGCCTGTTCTCCCATCTGGTCTGCGCTGATCTCTTCTACTTCTACATCATATGTCACACCGTTAACGGTAATTCTGTAATTCTTCATACTGATTCCTCCTAGACAGCTTAAACTGTACGTCTTCTTCCTTGATGCCTCACTCTTCTCACGGAACGGACAACAAGCCGGTCCGCACTGGCGGTTTCCTGTCCCCGGTAGGCCATGATCGCCGCGGTGATCACCGCAACCAGAGCTTCATCCTCCACCAGCTCTTCCTTCCCCTCCACATCACGGATGATCTGGGGAATATCGTCACTGATCTCTTCTTCCTCTGCCTTATTCTTCTTTTTGCTCTTCCACTTCTGTTCGAAGGCCGGAACATATTTAAACAGGGAAATGATCAGGGAGATGAAGATCAGCACCACAAATACCGTGCCCATTCCCATGAGTGTATTCAGAAGGGCAGTTAAAAATGATTGCATAAACTCACCTCACTAGATTGCCGGATGTTTCTTTTCCGTCACGTTCTGTTTCTTGCCGAAAAGCATCTCATAGGCAGCGATCAGGCGCTTTCTGCTGGCATCGGGTTCGATGATGTCATCCACATACCCTCTTCTTGCCGCCGCCATGGCGCTGCTCTGAAGTTCATCGTATTGTGCTGTCTTCTCCCGGATGAGACCCAGCTGGTCGGAGCCCTTGCTGATCTCCTCCGCGTAGATGATCCTGACTGCCTTTCCCGCATCCATCATGCCGATGGAGGCATCCGGCCAGGCCAGGACAAAATCAGCCCCGAGGGCTTTGGAGTTCATGACCACACCGGCAGTCCCGAAGGCTTTGCCCGCGATCAGGTTTATTCTTGCTACCGTGGATCCGGAAAGTTCGGCAGTAAAACGGCCCATGGCCCTTGCCAGATCATTTTCTTCCTCCACCGAGGCTTTCATCCCTTCCACGTTGGTCAGGGTGAGCAGGGGGATGGAAAATGCATCGCAGAACCGTACGAAGCGGACTGCCTTGGTCAGTCCTGCCGCAGTCAGCACCGGTTCCGCATTGGCCACGGCACCGATGGTCTCGCCGTCCAGGCGGAGAAATCCTGTCATCATCTCCGGAGCGTAGTCCGCTTTTGTCTCCAGGAAGGTCTCATGGTCCGCCACGGAAGTGAGGATGAACCTTGCATCGTAGACGGAATCCGCCAGGGCACCGATGACCCGGTTGAGGTCGTCCGTACATTCCACGAAAGCATCATCCGCTTCATGGTCAGAGGGCAGATAGCTGATGAGGCTGCGGATCTTCAGGAGCATCTCCTTCTCGTCCTCACAGAGGAAATCCACGTTTCCCGCTGTTTGTGCCTGGTAGCTTCCGCTTCCGGTATTCAGTCTGCTTTCTATATTCCCTTCCAGTGCGTTGGGACTGTTGACAAACAGCGCACTGCCTTCCTTCGTCATCAGGGTAAAATCGGACATGGCGCTCATGATGGCGCTGCCACCCCCGCACATACCGCAGATCGCGGTGATCTGGGGGATCCTTCCTGAAGCCTGGGCCTGTTTGTGGAAGATCTGTCCGAAGGCCTGAAGGGCATCGTTGGCTTCCTGAAGCCTGAGGCCGGCACAGTCGATGAGACCGATGACCGGAGCTCCTGTCTTCATGGCCATATCATAGACTGCGGAGATCTTCTTCGCATGCATCTCTCCCACGGAGCCTCCCAGCATTCCGGCATCCTGGCTGTAGACGTAGACCATACGGTCCCCCAGCAGCCCGTAGCCGGTGATGACGCCGTCGCCATCCACCTTCTTCGCTCCCAGGTTGTAATCGGTATTCCTCGCGGATACCAGACTGCCCAGTTCCACGAAACTGTTCTCCTCAAGCAGGAATTCCAGTCTCTCCCGGGCGTTCATCTTCAAATCACTCATGATCATTCCTCCATATCTGAACAAATCATTTTTTCATACCTGAATTTGTATTTTCTTTATTCTAAAGATAAACGAACATATAGATAATAGCAAAAAAATCCCATTAAATCAATAGCTTCGTGGAATTTTTAGTCTGATTTGTATTTGTCGAAAGCAACTTTTTACCCTTGTTTTAGTCCTTTTTCTTTTTTCATTTAAAACTTATCCGATTATATTTAAAAGGATATGCAGGGGTGGAAAAGTAAATTCCCGGGCCGGGTCAAAAGGGAAGCGGCCCTGTCCGAAGGCAGGCGCCGCTTTTTCTGTGTCGATAGATCCGGCCGTGTCCGGTCCTGGTATTCTTTTCCGTAAATCTTCCTTTTATACTGTAACTTATACTGTAACTTCGATGGGCGGCCCCAGCTCCTCCACCGCTTCTTCCATGAAGGTCTGTTTCATGACTTCATCGATATCCGGTAATTCATCGATGGAAGAAACACCGAAACACCTCAGGAAATCTTCCGTGGTTCCGAAGACGATGGGCCTTCCGATGGTATTTTTCCGTCCCAGCTCCCGGACCAGGTTGTATTCGATGAGCTTGTTGACGGCAAAGTCACATTTCACGCCGCGGATCGCCTCGATCTCCTGTTTGGTCACAGGCTGTTTGTAGGCGATAATGGAAAGGGTTTCCAGCATAACATCCGTCAGGCTTCTTTTTCTGGGCTGATTGACCAGCCTGCTCACATACTCATAAGTCTCTATTTTGGTGCAGATCTGCCAGGAATCCTCCAGTTCGATCAGGGTGATCCCCCGGGAATCCTGCCGGTAGTCTTCCTGCATCTCCAGGAGGATGCCCTTAAGCTCAGCAGGTTCGATCTCCAGGACCTCCGCCAGCCTCTTGAGGGAAACCGACTCACCCATGGTAAAGAGTACCGCTTCAAGTATTCCTTTTATTTTCTCGTGATTCTCCATCCCTTTTGTCTCCTTAATTCGCTTCAACGTGGGTCAGATAGATCTCGTCAAAATTCTTCTTCTGCACCACGGTGATCTCCCCTTGTTTCATGAGCTCCAGCACAGCCAGGAAGGTGACGACGATGTTCTCCCTGCCGGGCTGGATCTCCAGGAGGGTCCGGAAATTGATGTGGGAAAGGCCCTTGATCTGGTGCAGGATATCCTGCATCTTGTCCTCCACCTTATATCTCTCCCTCTCGATCTTGCCGAACTTGCTCCGGACCGGATCCTGCCGGTCCTTCTTCCTCTTCATCACCATGAGGAAGACCTGGTTGAGCCTCTCCAGGGACAGGTCCCCCACCACTTCTTTGGGGTCCACCGGTTCCTCGTACTGTCTGATCTCTTCGGGGACCGTCTCTTCCTTATAGAAGATCTTCTCCGCGTCGATACTCCGGTCCTTCAGCTCCCCGGCAGCATACTTGTACATCTTGTATTCCACCAGTCTTGCCACCAGCTCCTCCCTGGGATCCTCTTCCTCTTCCTCCTCCTGGCGGGGAAGCAGCATACGGGATTTGATCTTGAGCAGGGTGGAAGCCATCACCAGAAACTCCCCGATACTTTCCAGGGAGTAGATCTCCTCCAGGGCATGGAGGTATTCCATGTACTGATCGGTGATCAGGGCAATGGGAATATCGTATATACTCACTTTATTTTTCTCGATCAGATGAAGGAGAAGGTCCAGGGGGCCTTCAAACACATCTGTCTTGATATCCAGCTTCATCTTCTATTCCTCTTGGGATCCTTTCCTGTCCATCTCTTTGTATTTGGCGATCACCTGATCTTCCCTGGAGAGGGGGCTCTCCTCCTCGGTCTCCACGGGGACAGGCACATCTTTATTCCGGCAGGCCGTGGTCAGGTCCTTGGCATCTTCCACCTTATAGATGATGGCGGCCAGGGCCGGGATGTGCACGCTCACGGAGTGATCCCACCATTTGCAGCCCTGTTCTTCAGACCGGATCTCCTTCTCTCCTCCGGAGAAATATCCGCCGTATTCCTGTCTCTCCCCGGAAAGGACCTCGGTAAATACCGCGCACCGGTCATAGCCGAAACGGAAAGCGGGATACTCATTGTCACTCATATTGAGGACGACCACATACCTGTTGTCCCCGGAAAAACGCTCGTAGACATATACCCTCTCCTCGATGGCATCCACCTCAAGCCAGCGGAAATGTTCGGAATTGTAATCCCCGTCGTAGAATGCCGGCTGGGAGATGTAAAGGTGATTTAATTCCCGGAGGAAACGGTTCAGGGCTTCGTGCTTGGGATAGTCGAGAAGCATCCAGTCGCATTCCTTGGACTCATCCCACTCCCTGAACATGCCGATCTCATTTCCCATGAAATTCAGCTTTTTGCCGGGATGGGTGTACATGTAGGTATATAAGGTCTTGATCTGCTGGAATTTCAGATCGTATTCCCCCCACATCTTCTGCAGGATGGTGGCCTTTCCGTGCACCACTTCATCATGGGACAGGGGAAGCAGGTAATGCTCCCTGTAGAAATAGAGCATGGAGAAGGACAGTTTATGGTAGACATACTTGCGGTCATAGGGGTGGATGCGGAAATAGTCGAGGGTGTCATTCATCCAGCCCATATCCCATTTATAGTCAAAACCAAGGCCGTCGTATTCCACCGGTGCCGTGACCTTCGGATAGTTGGTGGAATCCTCGGCGATGAGCATCGCGGTGGGATGTCTCATCTGCAGACCCCGGTTCATGTTTCTGACGAAATCAAGTGCTCCCTGATTCACCCCTTTGGCGGAGTTGCCCTGCCAGTAGATGACATTGCTGATGGCATCCATACGGATCCCGTCAAAATGGAACCTGGTCAGCCAGAAATCGGCGGCTGACTGGAGGAAGGAGCAGACCTCCCCCCGGTAATAGTTGAAATTGCAGGTTCCCCACTCACTGTAGCCGATCTCCGGTTCGGGATACTCGTAGAGAGCGGTCCCGTCGAACCGGACCAGGGAATAGTCATTGGTCACGAAATGAACGGGAACAAAGTCCACGATCACGCCGATCCCGGCCTGGTGGAAAAGGTCCACCATCCGCATCAGATGGCGGGCTTCCCCGTAGCGGGAAGTGGGGCAGAAAAATCCGCTCACCTGGTATCCCCAGGATTCATCGGAGGGATGTTCGGCGACGGGAAGCAGCTCCACATGGGTGTAGCCCATTTCCTTAAGATAGGGAATGATCTCCTCCGCGAATTCGTCATATCGGTACCAGCCGTTCTCCCCCCGGGGATTATGTTTCCAGGAACCGGGATGAACCTCATAGATATTGACGGGAGAATCATAATTCTTCGTTCTCTTTTCCATCCAGTCCCCGTCGGTAAAGGTATAGGCTTCCATATCCACGATCCTGGCAGCAGTCTTCGGTCTGACCTCGGATCCGTTTCCGAAGGGATCAAACCTGTCCCTCATCTCCCCGTCTTTCTGGTAGATCCGGTACTTGTAGAGGTCCCCCACCGCGCTTTCCTTGACCGTGATGGAATAGATGCCCGACAGTCCGTCCTGGACCATGACATGGCCTGAACCGTCCCAGTTGTTAAAATCCCCGATCAGTTCCACCTTTTCGGCTCTGGGAGCATAAACACGAAAGACAAACCCTTCTCCGGCAGGGTGTACACCAAAATAATCATATGCATCGAAGGCCTGGCCTATATAAAAATTATGAATATCCATAAGGGTTCTCCTCCTGTTTTTTCCTTTTTTCTATTGTAAAGAATTCCCGCGGGGATTTCAAGGGTGTGAGGGGATTAAAAAGAGGGCTTCCCTCTTAGGGAAACCCTCCGCGCTTTTCAATATGTATCTCAATATCAGGATTTTTGAAAAACCCTTTCCCGCTAAAATCTATTTCGCATAATCGATCGCTCTGGATTCACGGATGACATTTACCTTGATCTGTCCCGGATAATCCAGTTCGCTTTCAATCTGTTTTGAAATATTTCTTGCTAAAAGAATCATATCAGAATCGCTAACCTGCTCAGGAACTACTGCTACCCGAACTTCTCGGCCTGCCTGAATAGCAAAACTCTTATCAACCCCTTTGAAGGCGTTTGCTATATCTTCCAACTGTTTTAATCTCGTGGTGTAAGTCTCAAGTGTTTCACGTCTGGCACCCGGTCTTGCGGCGGAGATCGTGTCAGCTGCCTGCACGATACACGCGATCAGACTGGTGGGTTCCACATCACCATGATGAGATTCAACAGCGTTTATTACGATTGGAGATTCTTTGTATCTCTTACATAAATCAACACCAATTGTGATATGAGAGCCTTCTATCTCATGATCGACGGACTTGCCGATATCATGCAACAGACCTGCTCTTTTTGCCAAACGAACATCTTCCCCGATCTCTCCTGCGAGGAGACCGGACAACAGCGCTACTTCAATGGAATGCTTGAGGGCATTCTGACCGTAGCTGGTACGATACTTCATCTTACCAAGAAGCCTTACAAGTTCAGAACGGATTCCGTGGATACCCACCTCAAGGACAGCGGCTTCACCGGCTTCCTTCATACTCTGCTCGACTTCATTCCTGGCCTTTTCCACCATCTCTTCGATCCGTGCCGGATGGATTCTTCCGTCCACGATCAGTTTCTCGAGAGCGATCCGCGCGATCTCACGTCTCACGGGATCAAAGCTTGAGAGAATAACCGCCTCAGGAGTATCATCAATGATCAGATCGACACCGGTAAGGGTCTCCAGGGTACGGATGTTGCGGCCTTCACGGCCGATGATCCTTCCCTTCATCTCATCATTGGGCAGCTGGACCAGAGAGATCGTCGTCTCGGCTACATGGTCGGCCGCACATTTCTGAATGGCTGTGACCACGTAATCCTTGGCCTTCTTGTTTGCCTCTTCCTTGGCCCTGGTTTCCATCTCTTTCACCATGATGGCCATGTCATGTTTCACATCATTTTCAACAGTTTTCAGCAGATAATCTTTTGCTTGTTCAGAGGTTAAACCTGAAATTCTTTCCAGTTCCTGTGTGTGCTTAGCATGAAGTTCGTCAACTTTCGCCTTCTGACGATCCAGTGCGGATTCCTTGTGGGAAAGTGTCTGTTCTTTCTTCTCAAGATTCTCCAGCTTGCGGTCGATCTGCTCTTCCTTATTCAGGACGCGCTTTTCATACCGCTGGATTTCTGCTCTGCGCTCTTTGGTCTCTTTCTCGAACTCATTCTTAGCCTTCAGCGTTTCTTCCTTCGCCTCGAGCAGTGCCTCTCTCTTCTTGGTCTCCGCGGTCTTTAAAGCCTCATCGAGAATCTCTCTGGCTTTGTCCTCCGCGCTGCCGATCTTGGCCTCGGATACCTTCTTGTGGTAATTCAGGGCAACAAAAGAAGAAATGAGTGCTGTAAGAATGATGGCGCCGATCAGAATGGGAAAAAAAACGGCTAAACTCATACCTACAGGAGCACCTCCTTATTCAGTTATTTATCGTACAAAAGTACAACAATATTATTTTAGTCGCTATCAATGCAAAAGTCAAGTATTATCTTTCACCAGACTCCTCCGCCAGATGCCGCTTCTCACGTAGAAAAAGCCGATGGGAACGGAGGCGAAAGGAGCGGCCATACAGGCAAGATAGATCCCCGTCACCCCGAAGATCCTCTCCAGGATCACCACCAGGAGGATCCTCACGGGAATACAGTTTACAAATGAGGAGAACATGACCCACATGGTGTGTCCTGCCCCGGTCATAAAGCCGTGGTAGGTCAGGAACATGGCATAGAAGATCTGGCCCAGCATCTCTATCCGAAGGTTAAGGATGGCGGCATGGAGGACCGCCGGTTCCCCGGTAAAGAAACCGCAGAGAAAAGGAGCCGTTACTTCTACAAATAACATTAAAACCACCGCGATACTTATGGTAATCTTCATGGCCTGCTTCAGAACTTCCCTGGACCTGTCATACAATCCCGCCCCCAGATTCTGGGCAGCCATGGTGGCAGTACCCGTGGACATGGCCGACAGGATCAGCTGGCAGGTATCCTTGATCTTGATGCTTACCCCGTTTCCGGCAGAAACATCCACCCCGTACTTGTTGATAAAGAAGGTCACCACCAGCCAGGAGATTGCTGCGATGGTCATCTGCAGGGAACAGGGAATACCCAGGTGGAGGATACCCATGACCTTATCCCTTTTCATTTTCAGATTCCTTACCGTAAGGCCATAGACTTCCGGGTGTCTCAGCACAATGACCAGGGACAGGATAAAGGACAGCCCCTGG
>CAJGDH010000065.1 GCA_904502145.1 uncultured Eubacterium sp. | reverse complement strand
ATATGTGGTGAAATCAAACTGTCAACGGCCCCGGAACCGATTGATTACTAATAATCTGATGATATTATACTAATCAAAAAAATGATTAATTATCACGGTAAAAAAATACTCTGATTTCCAATCATCAGCCTATAATTATTGATTAGTAATCAGAGTATGATTCATCTTTATCCCGTCAGGGAAAAGAAAATATTAAATTTTTATTAAATAATTTCCTTCAATATGGCGATGGTCCTCCGGAGACCTTCCCGGATCTCATAGGCCGGTTTCCAGCCCAGAGCTCTCAGCTTGCTGCCGTCCAGCCTGGCTTTGGTCGCGGTGGAGTAACCGGAAGCCTCGAGGGCATCAGGAAGCTCAAATACGACTTCCTTCCCGGCTGTTTCGGCGATGATGGCCGCCAGATCCTTCAGCATGATGTCGGAGGTGACATCCGCGATATTGTAGGCTTCCCCGCTCTCCCCACAGAGAAGGACGGTCAGAAGGCCGCTCACGGCATCTGCCATATAGGTATAGCTGAAAAACTGGGTTCCGGTTGATTTCAGGATGATATCTTCCCCGGCGATCCCCTTGCGGATGAACTGGCTGATGGCCTTGGTATCGCTCATGAGCATGGTGGGTCCGTAGGAACGGGTCAGACGCGGGATGACGATATCCAGTCCTTTCTGTGCCTTGTAAGCCTGACAGAGCGCTTCCCCGCAGCGTTTGCTCTCCGGATAGCCCGCCCTCATGGTGTTGCAGTTGATGTAACCGCAGTAGTCCTCGGCAAACAACTCCACATCACCACGGTTCTCTCCGTAGACCTCATTGGAGGAAGAGAAGGCAAACCGTACTGCCTCGTGTGCGACCGCGAAGTCCAGCATGTTCGTGAGGCCGATGATATTGGTGGTGATGGTACCGATGGGATCGGTAGCATACTGCATGGGGTGGGTGTTGGAAGCCAGGTGAAGGATATAATCCACTTTCCCGAGGTCGTCCCTACGGAAAGGCTGATTGATATCATAGGGGATAAACCGGAGGAAGGTGCTGCCTTCCCACCTGGTAAAACGCTTCGCGGCCCGCTCCGCGTTCCTGCCCAGGGCATAGACGGTACAGTCAAGCCCTTTCTCGTTTTTCTCCATCAGGACATCCACGAGAAAGCTGCCCACGAGCCCGGTGGCTCCGGAGATCAGGACAGATCTTCCCTGAAGCTTGTCCCAGGGAAGGTCCAGGTTCGCCACCTTAACAATATCCTCAAGATACATGGGGTTTTCATATAAGGTCATAATTCTTCCTCTTCGCTTATTTCAGCCAGTTGTCCTTATCGGATTTCAGGTAAGCTTTGAACATCTCGAGATCATCTTTTGTGGTCAGCTTGATATTCTTGTCGGAACCGGCTGCGAAATACAGTCTTTCTCCCAGCTCCACCATCATGGTGTTGGTGTAGGAGGAACCATAGATGCCGATCTCCTTCTCAAAGGCTTCGTGGTATGCCCAGTCCAGCTTGCCGAACTTATATGCCTGGGGAGTGGCCACTCTTCGAAGAGTCTCCCTCGGGATATACTTGACGGTACTGATCTCGTCGTCGATCACGAAGATCTGTTCATTGTAAGGCATGGAGGTCACACCGTTGCCGTATTTGTTACATTTGATGATGATATCGGAAAGGACGGTATCATCTACCAGAGGACGGATCCCGTCGTGGATGATGATATTGTCATCATCGGAGCAGATGCCTTCCAGATTATAGACGCCGTTACGGATGGATTCCTGACCGGAGTTTCCGCCGGATACGATCCATTTCAGTTTGGTGATGTTAAACTGCTTTGCGTAAGCCCAAACGATATCATGCCAGCCATCGATGCAGACAACTTCTATGGCATCGATCTGGGGGTGTTTCTGAAATCCTTCAAGGGTGTAGATCAATACAGGTTTATCGTAAACATTGATGAATTGTTTAGGGATATCCTGTCCCATTCTGCTGCCGGACCCGCCAGCGATAATGATTGCTACGTTCATCTGCTAACCTCCTTTAATCCAGCTTGATACCGGCCAGGAGGGAAGCCAGCCCTGTTGTTGCCTCGCCTTCATCTTTGTAGCTGATCTTTGGTCTGTTGTCGATCTCTTCTGCAGGAGCGGATTCCTCCAGGGATTTCATGGTCAGGCCGATCTTTCCGTCTTCCACTTTCTGTACTTTGACCTTGACTGTCTGGCCGACTTTCAGTACTTCACCCGGGGAGGCGATCCGTTTGCGGGAGATCTGGGAAATGTGCACCAGGCCGCTGAGTCCTTCACCGAGATCGATGAAAGCACCGTAAGGCATCAGTTTTTCTACTTTTCCTTCCAGGATGGTTCCCTTGGTGAGGGAGTTGATCCTGGCTTCTTTCTCTTCCTGCTGTCTCTTCTGGAGCAGTTCGCGTACAGACAGGACAAGACGGTTTTTCTTCTCATCCACGGTGATCACCAGTGCTTCCACGGTCTTGCCAAGGAATTCATTGGTGTCTTCCACGTAACCGAGGGCCAGCTGGGAGACAGGGATGAAACCGCGAAGGCCTTCCAGATAGGCGATCACGCCCTTGTTTACGATGCCGCCGATCTTAACGGTGACCGGCTGAGCCTCTTCAAGATATTTCCGGCAGGTATCCCAGGCCAGGGAACGGACTGCATTCTTTACGGAAAGAGCCACATTGCCTTTTCCGTCGTCGGTGGAGATGACTTCAGCCGTGATCTTGTCCCCTTCCTTTACGGTATGCATATTGAAGGAGGGATCATCACTGAAATCCGCCCTCTTAACCACACCCTGGATATGGTAGTTAAAATCCACATATGCCGCATCCTCATCCACGATCGTCACGATTCCCTCTACGATATCTCCCTCATTGATGGGACGGAGAGACGCCTCCAGCTCTTTTTCGAAATCTGCCATTGTTTCACTCATTTTAGTTCCTCCTGTTGTGTTTTTACGTGCCGCTGCATTTTCCCCGGATCTGTAGATGATAATCGAAACGATTCCTGTAGGGAATCCATGTGGGATTCTGCGGCCGATTATAATTAATATAGCATTTATCCATAAATTTTGCTATACTTATGTGACAGAAATATATAGGTTGGAGAATAAACCGGGAGGGAGATAAGATGCTGAGAACAGGAATTGCCAGGATGATGACGGATGTGGTGACGGAGGAGAATACCGCCAGATCCCTGGGAAGCGGCAGCCTTGCCGTATATGGTACGCCCGCCATGCTCCTCCTGGTGGAAAAAGCAGCGGTTGCCCTCCTGGAGGGACGCCTGGAGGAGGGCATGACATCGGTCGGCACCAGACTGGATGTGGAACACCTTGCCCCCACACCGGTGGGAGGCAAAGTCTCCTGCGCCGTGACTTTGATAAAAATTGAGGATAGAAAACTGACTTTCCGGGTACTGGTGGAAGATCAGACCGGGATCATCGGCAAAGGGACCCACGAGAGATTTCTTGTGGATGCTGACCGGTTCCAGGCCAAAGCCGATTCCAGGGTCGTCATCTTTTGACCGAAGCAGAGTGAACAGAAATGAGACTGAATAAATATATGAGCGATGCCGGAGTCTGCTCCAGAAGGCAGGCGGACCGCCTGGTGGAAGAAGGGCGGATCATGGTGGACGGCAGTCCGGCCGTCCTGGGACAGCAGATCATGGAAGGGCAGAAGATCACCCTGGACGGGAAAGAGATCAGACCTGTCCGGCGGAAGGTCCTGCTGGCCTTCAACAAGCCCAGAGGCATCGTCTGCACCACCGAAAAAAGAGAAAAAGATAATATCATAGATTACCTGAACTACCCGGAGCGGATCTATCCGGTGGGAAGACTGGATAAAGATTCGGAGGGGCTGATCCTTCTTACCAACGACGGACAGCTGATGGACGAGATCCTCCGGGCAAGAAATTTCCATGAGAAGGAATACGAGGTCCGGGTGGACCGGCCCGTCACCGGGGATTTCCTGAAGAAAATGTCCCAAGGCGTGGAGATCCTCGATACGGTCACCAGACCCTGCCAGGTCCGCCAGACCGGGACCTGCTCTTTCCGGATCATCCTGACCCAGGGACTGAACCGACAGATCAGAAGGATGTGTGAGGCCCTGGGATACCGCGTCCGCCATCTGAGACGCTACCGTATCATGAATATCCGGCTGGGTGACCTGGAAACCGGGAAATACCGTGAACTTACCCCGGAGGAATACCGGGAGCTGATCCGCCTGACCCAGGAAGGCAGCGGCAGGGAGGAAAAAACAGGGTCCAGCCACACCCATCACACTGATCATAGGAAAGGAAGAGGCAGATCATGACGAAAAAAGACCGGATCATGGAGCTTACCCGCATCCTGGATGAAGCGGCAAGAGCCTATTACCAGGAAGACCGGGAGATCATGTCCAATTTTGAATACGATGCTTTATATGATGAACTGGCCGCTCTGGAGAAGGAGACCGGGATCGTCATGGCCGGAAGTCCTACAAATAAGGTCGGCTATGAGATCCTGAGCGAACTGGAGAAGGTCGACCATGAATCCCCCATGCTTTCCCTGGATAAGACCAAAAGTCCGGAGGACCTTAAGGCCTGGCTGGGTAATCAGAAGGGGATGCTCTCCTGGAAGATGGACGGTCTGACTGTGGTCCTCACTTACAGGGAGGGGGTTCTGGACCGGGCAGTCACCCGGGGAAACGGTACTACCGGCGAGGTGATCACCAACAATGCCCGCGTCTTTAAAAATCTTCCTTCCCGGATTCCCTGGGAGGGCACTGTGGTCCTCCGCGGTGAAGCGATCATCCATTATTCCGATTTCGAGAAGATCAACGCATCCATCGAGGATGTGGAATCCAGATATAAGAATCCCAGAAACCTGTGCAGCGGATCGGTCCGCCAGCTGAACAACGAGATCACCGCCAGAAGAAATGTCTGGTTCTATGCCTTTGGCCTGGTCAGTGCCCAGGGAAGGGAAGAGAAGAACTCCGTGGAGGAAAACATGCTCTGGCTGGAGGAGATGGGATTTACCATCGTACCTTACGCCATGGTCACTTCAGACAACATCCTGGAGGAGATCGAAACATTTTCCGGGAAGGTCAGGGAAAATGACTTCCCCAGCGACGGCCTGGTCCTGATCTACGACGATATCGCCTACGGCAACAGCCTGGGAAGGACCGCCAAATTCCCGAGGAACGCCATCGCTTTCAAATGGGCGGACGAGGAGGCGGAAACCACCCTGAAAGAAATCGAGTGGAGCCCATCCAGGACAGGACTCATCAATCCGGTGGCCATCTTTGAACCGGTGGAGCTGGAAGGAACCACGGTCAGCAGGGCGAGTCTCCACAACCTGAGCATCATCGAGAACCTGGCCTTGGGACCCGGGGACCGGATCAAGGTATACAAGGCCAATATGATTATCCCCCAGATCTCGGAGAACCTCACCCGGAGCGGTGGATATCCTGTGCCTTCCCACTGTCCGGCCTGCGGCAGCGAAACCGAGATCCGCATGGAAAATGATGCGAAAACATTATATTGTCCCAACCCTTTCTGCAGTGCCAAGAAGATCAAGCTGCTGACCCATTTTGTGGGGAGGGATGCCATGAATATCGAGGGCCTCTCCGAAGCTACCCTGACAAAGATGGCAGATAAGGGATTCATCACAGAACTTTACGATATCTACCGTCTGGACAGATATAAGGAGGAAATCGTCTCCATGGAGGGCTTTGGTGAAAAGTCTTTCCTGAACCTCATGAAGTCCATCGACAATTCCAGAAAGACCCAGCTCTTCCGCTTTGTGAACAGCCTGGGCATCCCCAATATCGGGAGCGCCAACGCCAGGCTTCTTTGTCAGCATCTGGGAGATTCCCTGGATGCCCTGCGGGGAGCGACAGTGGAGGAAATGGTAGGGATCGAAGGGATCGGGGAGGTTATCGCCAGAAGTGTGCGGGATTACTTCTCCAACGAGCATAATGAGAAGGTGATCGACGGACTCCTTCAATATATCACTTTTGAACAGACGGAACCTGCGGCAACCGGCGACCTGTCTCTGGAAGGCAGAACATTTGTGATCACCGGATCCGTGGAGCACTTCAAAAACCGGAAGGAACTGAAGGAGAAGATCGAAAGCCTGGGAGGAAAAGTGACCGGTTCTGTCACATCGAAGACGGACTACCTTATTAATAATGATAAGATGTCCTCCTCCTCCAAAAACAAAAAAGCCAAGGAACTGGGGATAGATATTATCTCCGAGGAGGATTTTCTGGCCATGCTGCCCTGATTTTTCTCTGATATGATTGGCTTTTTCCTATTGTTTTTTCGATGGACTGTGTTATGATAGCATGGTCGAAAGACGAGAATACCTGCATGGCACGAAGAAAAACGTGACATTTTCATAAACATATTTGCTGTAAAGGAGAGAAGACGAAAATGCCGATTCGTATCGACGGTAATCTGCCGGTGAAGAAAGTATTGGAAGATGAGAATATCTTCGTTATGGATTACGAGAGATCTCTGCGACAGGACATCCGTCCCCTGGAGATCATCATCCTGAACCTGATGCCCACAAAACAGGAAACAGAGCTTCAGCTTCTCAGAAGCCTTGCCAACACACCCCTCCAGGTGGATGTGATCTTCCTGAAGGCAGCCACCCATGAATATGCCTACAAAAATGAATCGGAGGACCACCTGGCAACCTTCTACAAAGTGTGGGAAGAGATCAAAGACCAGTATTTTGACGGAATGATCATCACCGGCGCCCCCGTGGAGAAAATGGACTTTGAAGAAGTGGACTACTGGGAGGAACTGGTGCAGATCATGGAATGGTCCAAGAAGCATGTCACCTCCACCTTCCACATCTGCTGGGCTGCCCAGGCAGGCCTGCACTACCATTATGGCGTTAGGAAATTTGACCTTCCGGAGAAGCTGACCGGAATATTTGATCATTTTACTGTCCACAGAAAGACTCCCCTGGTGAGAGGGTTTGATGATATCTTCAAGGCACCCCATTCCCGCTATACAGGCATCGTGAGAGAAGATGTGGAGAATACTCCTGAACTGACGATCCAGGCGGATTCGGAAATAGCCGGTCCCTTTATCATCACAGCGAAGGGTGGCCGTCAGATTTTCGTGACAGGACATCCTGAGTATGATGTGATGTCACTGGATGGGGAATACCGCCGCGATATTGCGAAAAAGCTTGATGTGATCCCCTTCCCCAAGGGATATTACAGAAATGAAGATCCCGACCAGGGTCCCATCAAATCCTGGCGCTGCCACGCCAACACACTGTACACCAACTGGTTGAATTATTACGTTTACCAGATGACACCATATGTTCTGGAAGAGATCGAAGATATGGAATAAACAAAACTCGCATGGATAAAGGCTCTGATGCGTGTCAGATTCTCTCATCCTTGTTGAAAAATAACCGGGAAACGCCGATGAATAACGCGTTTCCCGGTTTTTTGATTCTTTTAGCGCTTTGCGATTTCTGGAATCTGTTCAGAAAGGACGTCAATTTTTTTCGCTATGTGGTTATGACATATTACGAAATGGTTATGAAGATTGTTGTTGAATAGAATATATTAGGGTATGATAATGCTGTATCCTTGAAACGGATCTTTAAATTACAATTTGCGGAGATACATTTGGGAATTATACCGCCAGAAATATATAATTGAAGTTTATGAGGGACATAAAAATATGAAACAGTATATTGTTGATGCATTTACGGGGAAACCTTTCTCCGGGAATCCGGCTGCTGTCTGTGTGATGGAAAGCTGGCCTTCTGACGAATCCATGATGAACCTTGCAATGGAGAACAATCTCTCGGAGACTGCTTTCATCGTGAAGGAAGCTGGTGGATATCACCTGCGCTGGTTCACACCGGCAACGGAGGTGGAACTTTGCGGACATGCGACTCTGGCTTCTTCTTTTGTAGTATTGAATTTCTATGAGCCGGACAGCGATATAGTGCAGTTCAATACCTTAAGTGGAGTCCTGACGGTCAGGAGATGTGGGGATCTCTTTGAAATGGATTTCCCGACATATGAGTTGAGAGAGATTCCGGTTACTGATGCAATGGAGCGGGCATTTGGGATCCGTCCGGTCAAAGCTGTCCTCGGCCTGGATCTTGTTTGTATATTTGAAAATGAGGAACAGGTGCGTACTATGCAGCCGGATCAGGAACTTCTTAAGCACATGGAAGGCCGTATTCAAAATGCAACTGCACGAGGGAAGGAAGCCGACTGCGTTTCAAGGAGTTTCTGTCCGAAGCTTGGCATCACTGAAGATCCGGTCTGCGGATCAGCACACTGCCAGATTGCAGATTACTGGTCAAAGGAACTGGGCAGGAGGCAGATTTATGCATATCAGGCATCAAAACGAGGCGGCTATCTGCATTGCAGGATGGAGGAAAAGAATCGTATCACGATTGGTGGGGAAGCAGCTTTGGTAGCAGTAACAGAAATTGTGGCTACCTTGTAAATCCGGATTGTGGAGAGAGATAATGATCATTCAGGATATTGATAAGGGAAAGCCTTTTGATTGGGGGAAAACATCTGAAGACTACGCGAAGTACAGAGATATATATCCGCAGGAATTTTATGATTATATTTTGAATCTGGGACTGTGTAATAATGGGCAGAAGGTTTTGGATATCGGTACCGGAACCGGTGTGCTTCCGAGAAATATGTATAAGTATGGGGCGGAGTGGACAGGGATCGATATAGCCGAAAATCAAATAGAACAAGCAAAAAGGATTGCTGAAGATACCGGGATGAATATAGACTTTTTTGTGTCAAAAGCGGAAGAGATCTCCTTCCGGGACGCAACCTTTGATGTGATTACCGCTTGCCAATGTATCTGGTAT
>CAJGDH010000064.1 GCA_904502145.1 uncultured Eubacterium sp. | reverse complement strand
TTCTACCGTTATTACATCGGAAGAGGCGACCAGTCCGTCAATGAGAAAGTGATGATGTCGAGGATCGATCAGCAGATCAGGGTCAACCGGATCATGATCGATACCTATGCTTCACATAAGAACAGCTTTTACTGTAAAAAACTCGACAACTATATGCTCCATTATCTGTCTACCATCATGCTGGTAAGCTCCATCCTGCTGATCAGGATCAACACTCCGGAGGCTGACCGGGAGAAAGACAGGTTGTGGGCATACCTGCGGAAAAGATCACCGGAGGCATACCGGAGGATAAAACGGTCTGTCCTGTCCGATCTGGTAAGCTCCGGGAACAGGATCAAACGACTGCTGGCCCTTGGAGGATACAAGATTGCGCAGAAGTGGATCGGATTTAACTGATACCGTAAAGGGAGGGATCTTCTCCCGATGGGACCTGATCCTGGGGGCAACCCTGCTTCTTTTCGCGCTGGCGACTTACCTGCTGGCGGGGCTTCATTCCCGGGAAGGAAGCAAAGTGGTGGTCCGGATCGATAAAGAGGTCATCGGGACTTACGACCTGTCCGTCGATGAGACGGTACCTGTCCGTGGCGAAGGATTTTCCAATATCCTGGTGATCAGGGGCGGAAAGGCGGATATGACCGAGGCAGACTGCCCGGACCAGATCTGCGTAAAACACAGGCCTGTTTCCCGTGTAGGAGAGTCCATCATCTGCCTTCCCCACAAAGTCGTGGCTGAAGTCATAGGGGAGGACGGGTCTCCGGGCGGTTTCGACAGTATCATCAGATAGAAGTCATCAGAAGATAATTAATGTAAATCATTGAGAAAGAAGGTAAAGAAATGGGATTACTGACATTTAAAGGCGGCCTTCATCCATATGACGGGAAAGAGCTGAGCAAAGATAAAGCCATTGCCGAGTATCTTCCCCAGGGTGAGATGGTATATCCTTTAAGCCAGCACATCGGTGCGCCGGCTGTTCCCTGCGTCAATAAGGGAGACAGGGTCCTTGTCGGCCAGAAGATCGCAGATGCGGGAGGTTTTGTATCGGCGAATATCTTCAGCTCCGTTTCCGGCAAAGTATTGAAGATCGAACCCAGGCTGACTGTGTCCGGCAATAAAGTAAACAGTATCGTTATCCAGAATGACGGACTGTACGAGCAGGCAGAGTTTGTTCCGGTTAAGGAAATGACCAGGGAAAACATCCTTGCGGCAGTAAAAGACGCAGGTATCGTCGGGCTTGGCGGCGCAGGATTTCCTACGCATGTAAAGCTTTCCCCCAAGGAACCGGATAAGATCGATCATATCATTATCAATGCAGCCGAGTGTGAACCTTATATCACTGCGGATTACCGGCAGATGATGGAGACACCGGAGGAACTGATCTCCGGGCTGAACATCATTCTGTCCATGTTCCCCCAGGCCAAAGGTGTCATCGGTATCGAGGATAATAAACCGGAAGCGATCAAAAAGCTGACTGAGCTTTGCCGGGATGAGGAGAGGATCGAAGTCGCATCCCTCAAGACAAAGTATCCCCAGGGAGCTGAGCGTTCCCTGATCTATGCGGTGACGGGTCGCAGCATCAATTCCTCCATGCTTCCTGCAGATGCAGGATGTATTGTGGACAACGTGGCTACCGCCATCGCCATTCATGAGGCAGTCACCCTGGGCAAACCTCTCTATGAGAGGATCGTGACGGTCACCGGTGACGCCATTGCGGAGCCGGGCAATTTCCGGGTGAAATCCGGGACCAACGCAGCGGAGCTGGTGGATGCAGCGGGCGGATTCAAATCCGCTCCGGAGAAAGTGATCTCCGGCGGTCCCATGATGGGCATGGCCCTGTCCACCCTGAATGTACCCTGCCAGAAAGCCTTTTCATCCCTCCTGTGTTTCACTAAGGATGAAGTTGCTGCCTGCGAGCCAAGTAATTGTATCCGCTGCGGCAGATGTGTTACCGTCTGTCCTGCCGGCCTGATGCCGACAAGACTGTCCGAGGTTGCCGATCGTGGTGATTTCGCTTTATTTGATGCTTTAAACGGATGTGAATGTGTCGAGTGCGGATGCTGTTCCTACGTCTGCCCGGCCAAGAGAAGACTGACCCAGTCCATGAAGACAGGACGCCGTGAGGCCCTTGCCTTGAGAAGACGCCAGAAATGACATAAGGAGAGGTGAAAGATGAACGAACAATTCTATAACGTATCCGCCAATCCTCATGTGAGGGATAAGGCTTCCACACACAGTATCATGCTGGATGTGATCGCTGCCCTGACCCCTGCCGCCTTGTTCGGCTGGTGGAATTTCGGAGTGCCTGCGATCCTCAACACCATCATCTGTATCGCGACCTGTGTCATCACAGAGTATGCATGGCAGCATTTTATGCATAAACCGGTCACCATTCGTGATCTGAGTGCTGCCCTTACCGGCCTTTTGCTGGCTATGAACCTTCCCGCGGGGGTACCCTACTGGATGCCCGTCCTGGGCGGAGTATTTGCCATTATCGTGGTAAAACAGGTTTTCGGCGGACTTGGACAGAACTTTATGAACCCTGCCCTGGGTGCCCGCTGTTTCCTTCTGATCTCCTTTGCCGGCAAGATGACTGATTTTACGGTGAAGGGTTTCGGAACCACATTTGATTCTGCTACGGGGGCGACTCCCCTGGCCGTTCTGAAAGCCGGAGGAAATGTTGACCTTAAGGCAATGTTTTTCGGGACCACACCGGGAACCATCGGCGAGACATCAGCCGTATTGCTTCTGATCGGCGGCATCTACCTGATCGCCAAAAGGATCATCAGCTGGAGGATCCCGGTCTGCTATATCGTAACCCTTGGTATCTTTGTTCTCCTGTTCGGTGGACATGGCGGTGACATGACTTACCTGGCCCAGCAGCTTTGCGGCGGCGGCCTGATGCTCGGTGCCTTCTTCATGGCAACCGATTATGTCACTTCCCCCATCACCCCGAAGGGACAGATCGTCTTCGGAATCCTCCTCGGTATCCTCACCGGGATCTTCCGTATCTTCGGCGGCTCCGCGGAAGGCGTGTCATACGCCATCATCTTCTGCAACCTTCTGGTTCCGCTGATCGAAAGATTTACTGTTCCTGTCGCTTTTGGGAAAGGAGGCAAGAATAAATGAATGCTTTAGTCAAAGACTGCTTAAAACTTGTGGTGATCACCCTGGTGGCAGGCGTTGTCCTGGGTGCCGTTTACGGGATCACCAAAGATCCCATCGCAAGACAGGAAGATAAGGCAAGACAGGAAGCCTATAAGGCTGTCTTCCCGGATGCCTCGGATTTCGTCGATGTGGAGGGATTCACCAGCGAAGCAGCTTCCGCGGTTCTTGCCGAATACGACAATGTCATCGATGACCACCAGTCCGATGAGATCACTGCGGCAGTGGAAGCGAAAGATGCTTCCGGAGCTACATTGGGATATATCTTCAATGTCATTACCTCAAAAGGATATGGCGGGGACATCCAGCTCACCGTCGGCATACAGGCTGACGGCACAGTGAACGGCTACTCTGTCCTCTCCATCAACGAGACGGCCGGTCTGGGTATGAATGCCAAAACCAGCCAGGCCTGGGCCGACCAGTTCAAACAGAAGAAAGTCGACCATTTTGAAGTGGTGAAGGACGGCAGCGGCAACCTCAGCCATCCCGCGGAGGATAATATGGGGATCGATTCCATCTCCGGAGCCACCATCACCAGTAAGGCTGTGACAGGTGCCATGAACAGCTGCATCGCTTATTTCAATTCTTTGGAAGGGGGGAACCAGGATGAAACCAAATAGTCCTTCTGAAAGATTGTTTAACGGGATCATCAAAGAGAATCCGATCCTTGTTCTGATTCTTGGTATGTGTCCCACCCTGGCGGTAACCACTTCGGCCATCAACGGAGGAGGTATGGGACTGGCCACAACGGCAGTTCTCATGTTCTCCAATCTTCTGATCTCGCTGATGAGGGATTTCATCCCTGACAGGGTACGTATTCCTGCCTATATCGTGGTCATTGCCTCCCTGGTGACCGTGGTGCAGTTCCTTCTTCAGGCATATGTGCCTTCATTGAACAACGCTTTGGGCGTATATATTCCCCTGATCGTTGTCAACTGCATCATCCTCGGCCGTGCCGAATCCTACGCCAGCAAGAACGGAGCCATCTCTTCCTTCTTTGACGGTATCGGCATGGGTCTGGGATTCACCCTCGCCCTGACCATCCTCGGCGCCTTCCGCGAACTGCTGGGAGCCGGGACCGTATTCGGTCAGGTCATCCTTCCGGAACCTTACTACACACCTATCACCATCTTTATCCTGGCACCCGGGGCCTTCTTCGTCCTTTCCTGTCTGGTAGCCATCAAGAACAGGATCGGCAATCGCCCGGCCAAGGAAAAAGAGGCTGCAGAGGAGCCGGAAGAAGCTGCTGCGGAAGCATCGGATGAGAAAGCACCCGCTGCAGAGGCACCGGCTGACAAGACACCGGAAGAAAAAGTGACGGAGAAAGCTGAACCGGAAACAGAAAAAGCTGAACCGGCAGAAAAAAGCGAACCGGAAGCAAAAGAAGAATCCGCAGCTGAAGAAGAATCTGCAGCAAAAGAAGAGCCTTCAGCTAAAGAAGAGCCTGAAGCTAAAGAAGAAACACCTGAAGAAGAACCTGCAGAAGAAACAGAACCGGAAGCTCAGGCTGAGCCGGCAGAAAAAGAGGAGGAGGAAAAAGTATGACACATCTGATTATTCTGATCATCGGATCATCTATTGTAAGTAACGTCGTATTGAGCCAGTTCCTCGGGTTATGCCCCTTCCTGGGTGTATCCAAAAAGACGGATACGGCCATCGGCATGGGCGCTGCCGTAATCTTTGTCATTACCATCGCTGCCCTGGTCACAGCCCTGATCTACAGGTTTATCCTTACTCCGCTGGATCTGTCCTATCTGCAGACCATCGTGTTCATTCTGATCATCGCTGCCCTTGTGCAGTTTGTCGAGATGTTTTTAAAGAAAATGATGCCTCCTCTGTATGAGTCACTGGGCGTATTCCTTCCCCTGATCACCACCAACTGCGCGGTGCTCGGCGTGGCGCTGAATGCGGTCCAGTACGATTACAATATCCTGGAGACCGTGATCTACGGCTTCGGTACCGCCGTCGGTTTTACCATCGCCATCGTCATTCTGGCAGGCCTTAGGGAGAAGATGGAGTTCAATGATATTCCTGAGTCCTGGAAGGGAATGCCCATTGTTCTTGTGACGGCCGGACTTATGTCCATCGCATTTTTCGGGTTTTCAGGAATCATCTGACAGGAGGGTTGATCAATGAGTGTAAATGGAATTATACTTGCAGCGGCGATCGTAGGTGGTACGGGACTGGTCATCTCCATCCTTCTGGGAATCGCATCGGAGAAATTCAAAGTCCCCATCGATGAAAAAGAGGTGGCTGTGAGAGGATGTCTTCCGGGAAACAACTGCGGCGGCTGCGGTTATGCTGGCTGTGACGCCCTGGCCAAAGCCATTGTAGGCGGGGAAGCGGAAGTCAATGCCTGCCCCGTGGGCGGAGCCTCCGCTGCGGAAAAAATCGGAGAGATCATGGGTGTGGAAGCAGGAGATGCAGAGCGCATGGTAGCTTTTGTCAAATGTGCCGGCAACTGCGAGAAAGCCAGACAGAAATATATCTACAGCGGCAACGAGGACTGTGTGTCCGCCATCAGCGTACCCGGAGGCGGCCCCAAGGCATGTACCTACGGCTGTACCGGTTTCGGGAGCTGCGTGAAGGTCTGCGGATTTGACGCCATTCATGTGGTGGACGGAATCGCGGTGGTCGATCAGGAAAAATGTGTCGCCTGCGGCAAATGTGTGGCTGTCTGCCCCAAATCCCTGATCGAGCTGGTTCCCTATGAGGGACCGGAAGTTAAGCGTAAAAAACCGAAAGTACACTGTAATAACCAGGAGAAGGGCAAGCCGGTGAAGGATGTCTGCTCCGTGGGCTGCATCGGATGTACCCTCTGTGTGAAACAGTGCCATTTCGACGCCATTCATGTGGAGAACAATATCGCACATATCGATTATGAGAAATGTAAAGCCTGTGGGCTCTGCGCCAAGAAGTGTCCGGTGGGGATCATCTACGTGGACTGATCCCTGATGAGTGATTCTCCTGTCAGGCTGAATCTTTCTTTTATCTTACGATTTGAAGCCGAAAGGTTATTTCCCTTCATAAAATAGCAAGGGAAATAACCTTTTTTTTTCAATTTTAAGGAGTATAATCAATGGAAATGTATAAATGAGAAAATAAAGTTCCCCTGAAGGGACACTGACAATGATAGGGAAGTGATTAAGATGTCATACACAAGATTTAAAGGAAGTTTTCGAAGTACAAACAGAACAGACAGGATCAATTATTACATCTGTGAACCTGAGAGTGAGATCCGTGCCATCCTGCAGTTTGCCCACGGCTGGGTGGACTGCTTTGAAAGGAATAAGGCACTGGTGGAATATTTTACGACCCACGGGATCCTTGTCTGCGGCTGTGATTTTATCGGTCACGACCTGTCCGGCGGGAAAGCCGGGGAGCTGCCGGAACACTGCGGTGATTTCACAAAAAAGAACGGATGGGTCTATCTGGTGAAAGATCTTCGCAAACTCACCCAGTATATCAAAAAGACCTATCCGGGAATCCCCATCTACCTGTATGGTCACGGACTCGGATCCCTGGTGGCCAGGGTAACCGTCTCCAAGGGGGAAGAATATGACGGACTGATCCTGTCCGGAACCAGCGGAAAGCAGCATTTCTGCAGGAGGTCCATCCTCTACTCCCGTTTTCTCAAGTTCTGGAAGGGTCCTGATTATGAAAGCACCCTGCTGGAAACATTGATGCAGAACAAAGTGAACTGCCGCTTCTTCAGAGAGAAAGACCCCAAGGCATGGGAATGCTCCGATCCCGAAAACCGTATCGCCAACAATCTGGGGAGACCGGATGCAGGGTTCTACACGGCAGGGGCGCTCAGGGATATGTTCTATATGCTGGCTATGGTCTCTGCAAAATCCTGGTATACATCTCTTCCCGAAGAGATGCCTGTCCTGCTGATCTCCGGAGAGGATGATCCGGTGGGGGCCCGGGGCAGAGGAATCCGTGAGGTTTCCCGAAAACTCCGGTCCGCCGGACTGAAAGCCACCATGCGGCTGTATCCCGGAATGCGGCACAACCTCCAGGATGAACCTGATAAAGAGATCGTCTTCAGGGATGTACTTTCCTGGATGAAGGAATCCATGAATGATTAAATACAATCTTTCCTCCCGGTGATTATTCTGATATGATATAATACAGGACAGATAATCTGAACGATGATCCGATGACTCGATAAAACAGGAAGGAGTAAAGCATGAGGTGCCCTTATTGCGGAATGGACAATACCCGGGTGATTGATTCCCGGCCGGCAGATGACAATTATTCGATCCGGAGAAGAAGACAGTGCGACGAATGCGGCAAACGGTTCACAACATACGAGAAGGTGGAGACCACCCCTCTGACCGTGATCAAGAAAGACAAATCCAGGGAGAGCTATGACCGCAGCAAGATCATGGCCGGCGTCCTTCGGGCCTGCCACAAACGTCCAATCCCCATGGAGAAGATCGAAGAGACAGTGAATGCCATCGAGAACGATGTATTTCGTCTGGAGGGTAAGGAGATCGACTGCCAGAAGATCGGAGAGATCGTCATGGAACATCTCAAGGATCTGGATCAGGTGGCCTATGTCCGCTTTGCTTCCGTTTACAGACAGTTCAAGGATGTCAATACCTTTATGAGTGAACTGAAAAAGATGCTGGACCACTCGGAACAGCCTGTAGAGTAAAAATCATGACCATGATCATATATATAAACCAGGTTTTGCGACCTGGTTTTTTCTTTTGCAAAATCACCTTTTCCGGCCGGATAAACCCCCTCTCAAAGTAAGGGAAAAAAACGCCGGAAATAGGGTAAAAATACCACGATAAACGCAAGACCATTCTTTCAAAAACACTAAATATCTGATACAATATACTTTAGTGTTTTAATATGGGATAATAATGAGATTCTGAGGAGGAAAGAGAAGAAGATGAAGAAAAGATTACCTGCACTGATCATTATATTTACCCTGCTTTTCTCAAGCATGCCCGGCGGATTATCGGCCTCTTTGGGCCTGCCTAATCAGGTTTCGGCATCCATAGCCCTGTCCAATCCTGTCTCCAAGACGGACAGCTATATGTCCTCCGGAAAAAACGTGACCTGGGATTGTGTCTATTTCGGCAGTTATCCTCAGACCGAGATCAAAAGCAATAATTCCGTTTACCAGAAGCTGGCTTCCTCACAATGGCCCAGCAGCGGTGATCTTTCTTACGGAGGAGAGATGTACCACAGGGTAAGATCTTCAGATGCCACCTATGTCGGAAGCAACAGCGAATTTTATTCCTGGGATTCATCTTACCACTATTTCAGGTATGAACCGATCAAATGGAGAGTACTGAAAGTCTCATCTTCCGAGATGCTGCTTTTATCGGACAAGCTTCTGGATGACCAGATGTATGATACTTCCGATGCTGCGGGAAACACCTGGGAGACCTGTGATCTGCGCAGATGGATTGGAAGTACCTTCCTTAACCGAGCTTTTTCCTCAGAAGAGCAGTCGGCCATCATAACAAAAACGATCGTCAATGCAACGACAACCTATAATAATCCCAGTCTACTAACCGGATCCATCACTTTCGGGGGCAATCCTACCACAGACAAAGTATTTCTTCTGTCCAATGAGGAGGTAGAAACAGCTGCCTTCGGATTTGCTAATGGGACCTCCGTCAACGATGAGGGCAGAGTAGCCAGAAGTACGGATTACGCAAAAGCCATGGGTGTTCAGTTTAAGGCATCTGATGCGGGATACTGGTGGCTTCGTTCCGCCGGCACAGCTGTTGTTTGGAGTGATCTTATGACGGCCGAATCGGAATCTGCCATGGCGGTTGAGCCTACCGGAAGCATTCCCCTCAACGGTTATCACTATACCAGTTATGCTGCGGGTA
>CAJGDH010000063.1 GCA_904502145.1 uncultured Eubacterium sp. | reverse complement strand
GGTTTACTGGGATAAAAAGATTACGGAAGAAGGGACCGCCCAGGCGGTGGTCATAATCAGCGGAATCGCCAATGCCTGCACGGGGCAGGAAGGAATCAGCAACTGCAGGAAGGAAGCGGAGTATACGGGAAGCCTTCTGGGTATCGATCCGGAGAAGGTCCTTGTGGCCTCCACCGGTGTGATCGGCGCTCAGCTTGACATGGAGATCAGAGAGAAAGGGATCGGCATGCTTGCGGGTGCCATGGCGGATACGACAGAGGCGGCGGATGATGCCGCGACAGCGATCCTTACCACAGATACCCATAAAAAGGAGATCGCCCTCACCTGTCAGGTGCAGGGAAAGACAGTGACCATAGGCGGTATGGCCAAAGGGGCCGGAATGATCCACCCCAACATGGGAACCATGCTTGCCTTCCTCACCACAGATGCCGCAGTGGAGAAGGAAACCCTGGACCTGATGCTTAAAGAAGGGGTTGATGATACATTTAACATGGTGTCTGTGGATGGAGATACTTCCACCAACGACAGCTGCCTGATCCTGTGTAACGGGATGGCAGGAAATGAACCTCTGACCGGGGAAAGTGAAGATTACCCTGCCTTCAGGGAGACACTCTTTGCGGTGCTGGAGTACCTGGCCAAACAGATCGCCGGGGACGGTGAAGGATGCACCAGGCTGTTTGAGGTAAACTGCCGAGGTGCCGCCTCCAGAGAGGAAGCCAGGATCATCAGTAAATCCGTGGTCTGTTCCTCATTGACCAAGGCGGCGGTATTCGGGAAAGATGCCAACTGGGGCAGGATCCTCTGTGCCATGGGTTACAGCGGGGCCGACTTTGATCCGGAGAGGGTGGACATCACCCTGTCCTCCGATGAAGAGGGCTCCCTGCTTATCGTGAAGGACGGAGTAGCCACGGATTACAGTGAGGAAAAAGCCACCATGATCCTATCCTGCAACCCTGTCCGGGCCATCCTGGACCTTCATGCGGGGGAGGCGGAAGCCACTGCCTGGGGATGTGACCTCACTTATGAATATGTGACCATCAATGCGGATTACCGGTCCTGAGAACCGGGTTTAGACCATAAAGCAAAAGAAAGAAGGTAATCGAAATGCTGGCAAACAGTGAAGTAGATCTCATAACACAGAAAGCCAATACCCTCATAGAAGCCATGCCCTATATCCGCCGATTCAACGGCAAGACCATCATTGTAAAGTACGGCGGAAGTGCCATGGTGGACGAGAAGCTCAAGGCCAGTGTGATCCGGGATGTGGCACTGCTCAAACTGGTGGGCATGAAACCCATCATCGTCCATGGCGGAGGAAAGGAGATCAGCAGGTGGGTCAGTCTCAGCGGAAAGGAATCCGAATTCTATCAGGGACTGCGGGTAACCGACAAGGAGACCATGGGCATCGCAGAGATGGTGCTGAACAAAGTCAATAAGGAACTGGTCGGACTCATGCAGAAGATGGGGGTCAATGCAGTGGGCCTCTGCGGTAAAGACGGGAACATGATCCGCTGCAGCAAAAAGATGCCCGACGGGAAAGATATCGGCTACGTGGGTGAAGTGGAGAGGGTGAATACCGATCTTCTGGAAACCCTGATGGAAAGGGATTTCATTCCCGTGATCGCTCCCATCGGTCTCAGCGACGGATACGAACCCTACAACATCAATGCGGATGATGCCGCCTGCGGTGTGGCCAAAGCCATGAGTGCGGAAAAGCTGGCTTTTCTTACGGATATTGAAGGGATCCTGATGGATCCCTCCGACAAGAAGTCCCTGATCTCCGAGCTGGATGTGACCACTGCAAAAGAATACATAGAAGAAGGGATCGTGGGCGGAGGAATGATCCCCAAGCTCCAGAACTGTATCGATGCCATTGAACAGGGGGTTTCCAGGGTGCATATCCTGGACGGAAGACTGGAACACTGCCTGCTTCTGGAGTTCTTTACCCAGAAAGGTATCGGCACAGTGATCCTGAAGGACCACAGTTATTAAGATCGGAATCTTATATATACAAGGAGAATGCGATATGAAAAAGATGCAGGATTATATGGACCAGGCGGAAAAGGTCATTCTCAAGACTTACAACCGTTTTCCTATTGTTTTCGAGAAGGGTGAGGGAGTATGCCTCTATGATATGGAGGGGAAAAGATATCTTGATTTCGGTGCCGGGATCGCCGTGTCAGCCCTGGGCTACTCCAACGATGCCTACAAGGAGGCTTTAAAGGATCAGATCGACCTCCTCATCCATACATCAAATCTTTATTACAACAAACCTGCCGTGGAGGCTGCCCAAAAGATCGTCGCCGCCTCCGGCATGGACAAGGTTTTCTTTACCAACAGCGGGACCGAAGCCATAGAAGGTGCCCTGAAGGTGGCAAGAAAATATGCCTTTCTGAAGGATCCTTCCAAGGATTATGAATTTATAGCCATGAACCAGTCCTTCCATGGGAGGAGCCAGGGAGCTCTGTCCGTCACGGGCAATGCCCACTATCAGGAAGGCTTTGTTCCGGTACCCATGAGGGCTGTTTTTGCGGATTTTAATGATCTTGATGATGTGTGTTCAAAGATTACGGATAAGACCTGCGGGATCATCTGTGAGGTGGTCCAGGGTGAAGGCGGAATCTATCCCGCGGACAAGGAATTTCTGTCCGGTCTCAGGAAAATCTGTGACGAGAAGGATATCCTCCTCATCTTTGACGAAGTACAGTGTGGAATGGGACGATGCGGTTCTCTTTTCGCCCATGATCTCTACGGGGTGAAACCTGATGTGATGGCCCTGGCAAAAGGCCTGGGCTGCGGAGTCCCTGTGGGAGCTTTCGTGGTGGCGGAAAAAGCCGCTCATGCACTGGTGCCCGGTGATCATGGGACCACCTATGGCGGGAATCCTTTCGCCTGTGCTGCCGTCAGTAAGATCTTTGACCTTATGGAATCCATGAACCTCATCGATCATGTCCGAAAGGTGGGGGCATATCTTTATGAGAAGCTCGAAGGATTGAAGGAATCCTCCCCCATGATCACGGATCACCGGGGGATCGGTCTGATGCAGGGACTTGAATTCAATGTCCCGGTGGGTCCCATCGTCAGCAGTGCTTTATCCGAAGGACTTATCCTGATCTCTGCAGGTGCAAATGTGATCCGTTTTGTACCTCCTTTGGTGATCAGCGAGGGGGATGTGGACGAGATGATCGGGGTCCTCGAAAAAGTATTGAAAAAATAACTGACTCTTGTATTCATTTCCATTTTTGGTTATTATATATATGGTTACGGAAAACCGGTTCAGGCTGCCGCCCTTCTGAAGGGAGGAACAGCTTTTGAACAGGAAGAAACGATTTATCTGTTGCATTTTTCTTGTCATATCATCAGGCTTGATGCTGGAAGGGTGCAACTTCCGTTTTTTATCGGATTTATATCCCGGGGAGGATCCGGTCCTTATCCGGGAGATGGCAGAAACCGGTTCCGAAGCGGCCACAGATACGGCTCCCGAAGAGGAGACGGGTATGACTGCGGAGGATGATCCCGGTTCCCGGATCTATGTCCATGTATGCGGTTGTGTGAAAAAGCCGGGCCTGTATACTTTTCAGGAAGGCCAGAGGATCGATGCGGCGGTCCGGGCGGCCGGAGGCTTCTCTGAAGATGCAGATGAGAGAAGTGTAAATCTGGCACAGCTGCTGGAGGACGGAACACAGATCGAGGTTCTCCCGGAAGGTGATTCCGGAAGCAGTCCGTCAAAGGCCGGCCCTTCAGGGTCTGCCGGGGACGGCAAAGTCCATCTCAATGCGGCCGGAAAACAGGACCTGATGTCATTAAACGGTATCGGGGAGGGCCGGGCGGAAGCCATCATTGCCTACAGAGAGGCCCACGGAGGGTTTTCCTCCATCGAGGAGATAAAGAAGGTAGACGGAATCGGAGACGGGATCTATCAGAAGATAAAAGATCTGATCGAGATATGATATACACAAAGTGGCTTAAGATATAGGAGACATAGGGTTATGAAAAAAGTTCTGGTGGTTGATGACGAAAAACTTATTGTGAAAGGGATCAAATTCTCCCTGGTGCAGGATGACATGGAAGTGGACTGCGCCTACGACGGCGAGGAAGCCCTGGAGATGGCCAGGAAGACCGAGTATGACGTGGTCCTTCTGGACGTGATGCTCCCGAAGATGAACGGGTTTGAAGTATGCCAGATGATCCGTGAATTTTCCAACATGCCGATCATCATGCTGACGGCAAAAGGCGACGACATGGATAAGATCCTCGGCCTTGAATACGGGGCTGATGATTACATCACAAAACCGTTCAATATCCTCGAGGTGAAGGCCAGGATCAAAGCCATCATGCGCAGAAGCTCCCGCAAGGTTGTGGAGGAGGAGAAGAAGCTGTTTGAGAAAAACGGCCTCAAGATCGACTGCGACAGCAGGAGAGTGTTTACCGACGGCAAAGAGGTGAAACTCACCGCCAAGGAATACGATCTGCTCGAGCTGCTTTCCTTCCATCCGAACAAGGTCTACAGCAGGGAAAATCTGCTGAATATCGTGTGGGGATACGACTATCCCGGTGATGTCCGGACGGTTGACGTCCATATCCGGCGCCTTCGTGAAAAGATCGAGGAGAATCCGGGAGATCCTGTATACATCCATACAAAATGGGGGGTAGGTTATTATTTCCAGGATTAATTCTAGAGTAATCTCCCATTATGTTTCCTTTTCCGTTTTTATCGGGGTCCTCTTTATCCTTATCCTGAATCTGTTTCTGCAGATCTCTTCCGGACGGCTCCTTGCCGCCCAGGACAGTAAGATGCTGCAGATGAGGGAGGAGACGGTCAGGATCCAGAATACCATTCTGGCCAACCGTATCTTCTATGAAGGGATGGACCAGTTCTCTTTTGCGGAGGAGTCCGATGATAATACGGATACAGTCAGTGAACTCCAGTCCATGGCCAGTGAAGTGGAGGGAAGGATCATCCTTCTGGCTCCCAATTTTGAGGTGGTCTCGGACACTTATGAGAGAAATCTCAACCAGTACATTGTCACGGCAGATACCCTTAAAGCCATGAAGGGGGAAAAAGTTGCCGCCAAAAAGGTGGGTGATTCTTTCATTCAGGTGATGACAGGTATCTATGACAAGGATGCTGATCACAGCAAAGGAGTGATCATCACCCTGGCCTCTCTGAAAGAGAAGGAAGGGCTGATGCTCCACATTGATGAACGCAGGACTGTGGTCAACGGTATATTTTTCCTGATAAGCATCCTTCTCGGAATTGCGCTTACCCTTTTTATCCGCCACTGTTTCCACGATATCCGGACGGAGATGAACGTCATCGCGGAGGGGCATCAGGAGAACAGGCTGTCGGAGGAAGGATTCAAGGAATTCTACCAGATGGCCGTCGCTTTCAACAAGATCACCGACCGGTTCAAGGAACTTGAGAACAGCCGGCAGGAATTTGTGTCCAATGTGTCCCACGAACTGAAAACCCCCATCACCTCCATGAAGATCCTTGCCGATTCCCTCCTCATGCAGGAGAATGCTCCCGTGGAACTCTACGAGGAGTTTATGCAGGATATCGTTCACGAGATCGACAGGGAGAACCAGATCATCACGGACCTTCTTGATCTGGTGCGTATGGATAAAGCTTCCGGAGACCTGAATATCTCTCCGGCTAATATCAATGATCTGCTTGAGCAGCTGCTGAAGCGGATCACCCCCATCGCCGAGAAGCAGAATATCACGATCCACCTTGAGACCATGCGTCAGGTCGTGGCGGAGGTGGATGTGGGCAAGCTCTCTCTGGCCTGCAACAATATTATTGAGAATGCTGTCAAATACAATAATCCGGGCGGGCATGTGAATGTCTACCTTAACGCGGATCATAAATTCTTCTACATCAGGGTCAGAGACGATGGAGTAGGAATACCGGAAGACTGCCAGGAACGTATCTTTGAGCGGTTTTACCGTGTGGATAAGGCCCGGTCCAGGGAGACCGGCGGCACGGGCCTTGGCCTTGCGATTTCCAGGAAAGTGGTCCTCCTTCACAAGGGTTCCATCCGGGTACACAGCAAGGAAGGGGAGGGAACGACATTTATCATCCGTATTCCTCTCAATTACATCGGATGACATCAGGATGACAGGAGGAGATCATGAAAAGAAACCGGATAAGTATTCTGCTGATGGTGCTGATCCTTTCCCTGACATTCGGATGCCAACAGGCAGGGGAGGATTCTGCCGACGGAAAAACAGACAAGCTTACCTTCTATTACCTGAATCCTGAGGAGGACGGTCTGGTAAGCAAAGAAATGGATATCATCCTTTCGGATGACCCCAGGGCCAATGCAGAGCTGGTTCTGGATGAACTGGCCCAGGTGGATGGGAACGCCAAATTTAAATATACCTCTGTGTTCAATAAGCAGGTTCAGCATCAGAAAGTCAGCATCGATGAGGAGGAGGTTGCCTCCATCACTTTCGGTTCCGGCTATACACAGATGGATCCAAGCCGTGAGATCCTGATGAGAGCCGCCATCGTAAAGTCCATCATTCAGCTTGACGGGATATCCGCTGTCACCTTTTTCGTGAACGATGATCCCCTGGCCAATGAGGACGGCACCCTGGTGGGCAGGATGGATGAGGAATCATTCGTCCTGGATGATGATAAAAATCATGTCTATGATTACACGGAAACCGTCAGCCTGTTCTGTTCCAATCTTAAGGGGGACGGACTGGTGGAAGTATCCGTGGACCTGGAAGCAAAGGACAACCAATCCATGGAGGAGGCAGCACTTGAGGCCCTCAAGGAAAACTGGGGGGAGAACGTGAAAAGTCCCATCCCCAGGGAACTGACCTTCAACCGGATCCATGTGATCCAGAATATATGCTATGTGGATCTGAATGATGAGATCAGGCAGCATATCAACGGGGTGGATGAAGAGATCAAGATCTATTCCATGGTCAACACCCTCACCTCCCTGACCAGGATCACCAGGGTACAGTTTACGGTTAACGGGGAAACCATATCAAACATGAATGACGTGGCAGGTTTTGACTCTCCCATGAGCCACGATTACTCCTACGTTGAAGAGAGCGGGGAGTAAGGAGATAATTTCATATGAAAAGACCTTTGTTTGTACTGCTGATAGGGCTTGTGCTTGGAGAGCTGTGCGGTTATCTGCTGTATCTGACTGGGGTCATGATTCCGGCTTCGCTTTTTCTGGCTGCCCTCTGTTTTCACAGGGCGGCGTTAAAGGAGAAGCCTTTTTTTATTTCAGGGACAAAAATCGAATATGACCGGATCCGGGCCGGCGTCGGACTCTGGGCCGGGCTTTTCCTGGCAGTCATGCTCCTGGGCAATCTTCTCTGGTGCCTGGAAGAGAGAAAGGTGGGGGAAGCCGAAACATTTGCTCTTAAAACAGAAGAGAGGGAATACCAGGTGAAGGGGAGGATCACCCTGAGAAAGGATACGGAAAGTACAGTATCCTACACAGTCTTTAATCCTGTGTTTATCCTGGATGACAAGGTGACATCCATGAGGGGAAAATGTATCCTGCGCGGCAAAAGAGAGGGGCAGGACATCCCGGATCTTCCTGTTCCGGGTGAAACGGGGTCTTTTGCTGCCGTTCTCTCTTTTCCGGAGAGGGAGAAGAATCCCGGAGGTTTTAATGAACGTAATTACGATCTGGCCAATGGAATATATCTGACCGGCAAGATCACCGGTCCGGTGAAGGTCGAAAAAACGGCTTCCACCATATCCGGCCTGGCTTTTCGACTGAAAAGAAGGATGGAAGCCGGGTTTATCACCCATCTTTCCTCCGATGACGCAGCCATGCTCAGTGCCATGGCATTCGGGGATAAATCCGGGCTCAGCACTGAGCAAAGGAGGCTCTATGAAGAAAATGGGATGATGCACCTTCTTGCCGTATCCGGACTGCATATCTCCGGTGTGGGAGGAAGGATCTACCGGAGGCTCAGAAGATGGGGGCGGTCCTACCCTGCAGCATGTTCGGGCGGGGCTTTGGTCCTCCTCTTTTACGGCTGCATGACAGGCTGGGGAACATCCGTGTTAAGAGCCGTGATCATGTACATGATTTTTCTGACGGCGGAATATCTGGGATACGCCTATGATCTGATCACTGCCATGAGCATTTCCGGGATCCTCATGCTGACGGAGCATCCCTACCGTCTGCTGGACAGCGGATTCCAGATCTCCTTTGCCGCAGTGACCGCCCTGGGCCTGGTCCTTCCTGTTGTTCAGGACAAGGGACCGGCCATTGAGGAGGAGGAATCCTTCCTCCGGGATAGGGGATACCGGAGATCTTTCGATGGGATCAGGGTTTTATTTTTCCGGGAGTGGAAAGAAGAGGGGAAAGGATTTGCTTTAAAGAATCTGATGGCCAATACCTTAAAAAGTATGCTGGAGAGCGGCAAAGACGGGATACTGTCCGGTTTTGTGGTTTTTCTGGTGACCACCCCGCTGATCATGAGGGTATATTACGAATGTACCCCTTACAGTATCCTGCTGAATCCCCTGGTACTTCCCCTGATGGGCCCTTTGCTTATCAGCGCACTGGCCAGTGGCCTGCTCGGCCTCTTCGGAGCCGGTGGACCTGCTTCTCTGCCGGCTGTCTTTATACTCCGGGGCTACAGTATTCTGTTTACCCATGTGAGAAAGCTGCCTGCTTCCCTGATCATAACGGGATGCCCTTCTGTGGGAAGGATCCTTCTGATCTATGGAGCGGAACTCCTCTTTCTCCTGGTCATAGTTTTGAATAGAAGAGAGAAGAAAGAGAGGAGGTTCCCCTTTTTGCTCCTTCCCATCCTCCTGCTTCCACTGATCATCTGCCCCTCTTGGGAGGCAGGCAGTAAAGACCTGCGGATCATCATGCTGGATGTGGGGCAGGGGGACTGCATCCTTCTTCGTATTCCGGGCAGGAAAAGTATTCTGATCGACTGAGGAAGCTCTTCGAAAGACCATATCTTCGAGGAAATCATCCGGCCTGCCCTATATTATTACGGCATTTCAAAGCTTGATCATGTGATCATCAGTCACATGGACGAGGACCATATTTCAGGAATAAGGGAAATGCTGGAGTCGGGCTATCCTGT
>CAJGDH010000062.1 GCA_904502145.1 uncultured Eubacterium sp. | reverse complement strand
GAAGGAATCGACCAGACCAGATGGTCCGTCATCGCATGCGACCAGTATACCAGTGAACCGGAATACTGGGCCGAGGTGGAACGGATCGTGGGGGAAGCCCCCTCCACCCTGAAGATCACCTTGCCTGAAGTATACCTTGAAGACGAGGATGTGGACAGGAGGATCAGCCGTATCCATGCTGCCATGAAGGAATATGAAGAGAAGAAGATCCTTGAACAGCACAGGGACACCATGATCTATGTGGAAAGAAGGGACAGCGAGGGTAAACTGAGGCCGGGACTTATGGCCTGTGTTGACCTGGAGGCTTACGATTATCATCAAGGCAGCAGTTCCCTGATCCGCACTTCCGAGGAGACGGTGGAATCCCGGATTCCCCCCAGGATAAAGGTCAGGGAGGATGCCCCGGTGGAGACTCCCCACATCATGCTCCTTCTGGATGACCCGAAGGGTAAGGTGATCGAGCCCCTGGCAGCATCCAGGGACAGGATGAGAAAAGCCTATGATTATGACATGATGCTGGGTGGAGGCCACAACAGCGGATATTTCATTGACGAAGAAAACCAGGAGAGGATCCTTTCCGCCCTGGATGTCCTGCAGGACAGGGCACACTTTGAAGAAAAATACGGGATCAGGGGGGTACCCATCCTCGCCTATGCGGTGGGGGACGGGAATCATTCCCTGGCCACCGCCAAAGAATATTACGAATCATTGAAGAGGGAATGTCCGGATACGGATCTTAGCGGTCATCCCGCCAGATATGCCCTGGTGGAGATCGTAAACCTCCATTGTCCGGCCCTGGAGTTTGAGGCCATCCATCGTATCGTTACGGAGATCGACCCCGTAGCCCTGAAGGAAAGGATGAAGGAGGAGCTGGCTCTGTCTGATACAGAGACGGAATGCGGCCAGTCCTTCGCCTTTATGGAGCAGGGAGAGATGAAAACCTGTTGGATCGGCAGACCTTCCTCCAAACTGACCGTGGGCAGTATCCAGAGATGCCTCGACCGGTATCTCCGGGAGGCGGGAGGCAAAATCGACTATATCCATGGGATCGATACCATGGTAAGTCTGACGGAACAGGAGAACAGCCTGGGGATCATTCTTCCGGTCCTTGCCAAGGAGGACCTCTTCCCCACGATCATCCTGAACGGCGCCCTGCCCAGAAAAACCTTCTCCATGGGACACGCCCAGGACAAACGTTATTATATGGAGTGCAGGGAGATCATTCCCGGGAAATGAACCGGAACCGACAGGAAAACCGGCTGGCAGAAAACGGATATCCGATCCGGTCAGAAAGCATAAAATAAAGAAAAGTCGCTCACCACACGGATGAGCGACTTTATTTTTTTGATCATTTCTTCTTGTTGGCAAGGGTAAGGTGTTTCGGAAGACCTCTTGTGTAGTAGGGGGTCAGGACACCTAAGATCAGCGGGCTGGCATACTTGATGTATCTTTCGTTAACATTGGTCCCGTCCTTGGTGATCCATTCTCTCGGGATCTTCTTCTCCACATTTGCGATCTCATGGATATCAAATGTCTCGTAGGATACGGTGTATACTTCACGGTCCGGCACACGCATGACGACCATGACACCGGTGTCGCCTCTCTGGGCAGCCTTAAATGCGGAGTAGCCGCAGTTGTAGGCTTCGTCGATATCCGTGCGGGATGCCATATGGGTGGAACATCTCTGCAGGGTGGAGAACTCGATGGCACGGGTCTTGCATCCTGTCACATCCGCGATCTTTCTGGTAAGAACGGTAGCACATCCGGAGAGCTGTTTGTGGCCGAATGCATCCACATAATCCTGTCCGTCACCAAGCTCACAGACAAATGTGCCGTCAGCCAGGGCAATACCTTCGGATACGGCGATGACGACAGAACTCTTGGTCTCAGCCAGGACTTTGACTCTCTCCAGGAAATCATCCATATTGAAGGGGATCTCCGGAAGGTAGATCAGATCAGGACCTGTACAGTCGTCCCCTTTGGAGAGGGCAGCGGCAGCGGTCAGCCATCCTGCGTGACGTCCCATGATCTCAACCACACAGATGGTGGGTTTTGCAGCGCCGAAACTCTCGTTGTCGCGGATGACCTCTTTCATCATGGTTGCGATGAACTTGGCAGCGGAACCGTAACCGGGAGTATGGTCCGTGATGGGAAGGTCATTGTCAATGGTCTTGGGAACACCGACGAACCTCTGTGGTTTGTCGTTGGCCAGAGCGTAATCAGACAGGGCTTTGATGGTATCCATGGAATCATTGCCGCCGATGTAGAAGAAATACATGATGTCATATTTCTCCATGATCTCAAACATTTTCTCGTAGACGTCCTCATTGCCTTCGATCGCCGGAAGTTTATAACGGCAGGAACCCAGGAATGCGGAAGGTGTTCTTTTCAACAGGGCAAGATCGGAATCCTCAACGATGTAATCACCGATATCGATGATGTCTTCTTTCAGGAAACCTTCGATTCCGTGGTGCATACCATAGATCTTTTCCACGCCGTTGGCGCGGGCTGCCTTTACGACACCCGCAAGGCTGGAGTTGATGACGGCGGTAGGTCCGCCGGACTGTCCGACAATAACATTACCTTTCATATTTTATATCCTCCTAATCTTAGATAGATCATTATCTGCTTCACTGAACTGAACAGATGCTATGTACCATTATATCAGCAGGGATGGCAATAATCAAATATTTCTTTAAAGATCGGTCTGTTTGTGGTATGATAGGGTTTAGTCCTGCTGAAGAAAAGGAAAGGATAAAGAGGAGGTACTATGAGAGGAAAAGGAAGAGGTCTGGTGCTGATTTTATGCATGATTGTCCTGTGCACCCTGTCTGTCGGGGCGGAGGCGAAGGTAAAGGCACCGAAGAAGCCCTGCCACGCCTATGTGGTGATGGATGCCGGATCCGGGGAGGTCCTTTTCGGACAGGATTCGGACAAGAAGATCTATCCCGCCAGTACAGCCAAACTGATGACAGCCATCGTCTGTCTGGAACAGGGAGACCCCGGCAGTAAAATCAAAACCCAGTATGATGTGGTTTACGGCACCACACCCGGCACCTACAGTATCGGGATCGGGGCCGGGATCACCTATACCTTTAAGGACCTCCTGTCCATGAGTCTGGTCTCATCCTCCGCGGATGCCACGGATTCTCTGGCCGTGGGCGTCTTCGGTTCCAAGGATGCCTGTGTGGAAGCCATGAATAAAAAATGTCAGGAGATGGGGCTTAAGGGGACCCATTTTGACAATCCCGTCGGTTCGGATATCGGTGCCGGCTATAAGGAGACCTATGCCACCGCCCGGGAGATGGCCCTGATCACCAGGTATGCCATGACCAAGCCACAGATCAGGGAGGCGGTCCGGAAAAAATCCTACAGTCCCTCTGCCAGGGATATCACCTGCAACAGCACAAACAACTTCATCCGGGGCCTTGAGTGGTATGACCGGAACAAATATCAGGTGATCGGCACCAAGTCGGGAACCACCAATGCCGCAGGAAATGTCTTCATCGCCACCGCCGTGGACAAGAAGGGGCATGAGGTGATCTGCGCCTATTTCGGAAATGTCAGTAAGGAAAGTACCTTCAGCAATATACGTAAACTCCTGGATTATACCTTTGCCCAGGCAAAGAAGGGTAAGCTGACCCTGACTCCTTCCAACTACGACGTGCGCTGCTCAAAATCTCTGGGCAAAGTCTACAGCAAGTATGCTTCCCTGAATGTTTTTCCCGGTGAGAAAGACGGGAAATTCCACCGGAACCGTCCGGTGACCAGAGCTGAACTGGGACGGATGATGGGGGCCATCGACAACCTTAAGGGAAGGGGATATCTCAAGGAATTTGTCAATGACAACAAGAAGGGGCAGGTGACGGCAGCCAGGCTGGCCTCCCTGATCCAGAAACTGTATCCGGTCCATCTGTCTTCGGAGAAGACGGAGGAGATTCTGTCCGGATGCAGCAATACAGAGGACCTGAGCGAGGAAGAGAAGGAAGCCTTTGCCGTATGTATCATGGAAGGGATCTTCCCGGATAAGTACTGCACCAATGCAAAGCAGCTGATCACCCGGAAGGAAGCCCTGCTCTTCGCTGATTCATTTAAGGATTACCAGATGCGTTACGCCCTGGTCCATTTCATTCCGGGCTCCCTGGCCGAGATGCCGGAGCTGGAGATGGAACGCATTCCCGAAGAGGGGGATGAACCTGCGGAAGGATCCACCGGGTCTGCCCCCGCCACCATGGTCACCGTCCGTTCCATCTGTCCAGGTATCACTGTACTATCGGATGAATGGATGAAAGAACTGGATGCCCGTGCCCAGGAGCTGGGTATCTCAAAATAAGGATCACAAAATTAAAACCTCCCATACCGGGAGGTTTTTTCATTATCGGGGCGAGATCACAGATTTCTCACGATCCCTGAAAACAGGACCGCACCGTCTCTTCCGGTGATCACGAAGAGGAAGGGTCGGTCGATGACGATATCCAGGGTTTCCTGAGGCATCATCGCTCCCTCCGCCACAAGCACCTCCCTTCACTCTTATTGACGTTTTTTTTCGGAGAATCTTACCGAAAGAGAAAAAAAGCCGGTAACAATCAATGTTACCGGCCGGAAGATCCGGGATGATCATCCGATCACATACCAGGGTTCCATCCTCTCGTCCACGAAGATCCGGAGTCTTTCCTGAAGGGCGGTAAAAGGCCCTTCGGTGAAATACTTCGCCTGAGCAGGGCAGATTCTCAGGCAGGATCCGCAGCGGATACAGCGGCTGTGATCGATGGTAAAGGGGTTGTCATGGCTGATCACCTGCATGGGGCAGACATCGGCACAGAGCATACAGTAGATACAGAATTCACTGGTTTCCACCTGGAAGGGGAAGATCCCCATAGGCGGCTTCTCGTAGGGATATGAACCCGGGATATCCAGCTTGTTCATGTTGTAGGCCACGGAGATGCGGAGCCGGTCTCTCAGTTTGCTGCCGAAGGAGCGGATCACTTCCAGGTCTGCCTCATCGGGCCTGCCTTCCCCAAGTTCGCTGAGTAAAGTATGCTGGCAGGGGAAAGTCCCTGCAGCCACCGGAATGAACTCCTGCTGCATGGAAACCTTGTAAAGTTCCATCAGTGTATCATCCACCCCACGGTTACCGTAAGTGGCAACCAGGACAGCCGGGGTATTGAGACCATGGAAGCGGGAGAGGGCCTCCACCTCCGGAGCCGGAACCCTGCCCGCATAGGCCGGGGCACCGATGATCACCAGATCGGTCTCGGTGAAACAGTAATCCCGCTGCCTGTTTTCATACCTGGTAAGGTCGATCTCTTCGGAAGGGTAGTTGACAAACTGTTTCGCGATCTCGTTGACAACAGTTTTCGTAGTTTCGGACGGGCTGAAGAAAACCCGGTATACTTTCAGTATTTTCATCGATTGCACTTCCTTTGCCAAAAAATGAACCCGGAAAGATCTTTCGCTGAGATCCATCCGTAAGTCATACTTTTTCCTCATAATTATCTACTTTAATTATAGAGATTTTCCACCCCGGTTACAATGGATTATTCCTGTATTTTTCTGCGGCATGAGATTCTGTGATGGCTGAAAAATTCCATGGACAGAACAAGTAAGTATGCCCTTAAGTATATCCCATATCTCATGTATTCATTATTTTTTTCCGAATCCTATGGGAAACTTCCCTGAAAAGTGTTATGATTAAGGTGTTTTAATGCATTTTCAGGCCTTGAGAATGTCCGATACCCTGAAAAGGGATAATGATCATACAGACAGATGGAGGATACTATGAGCCAGGTTAAGAGATTATATGTAGAGAAAAAGCCGGCATATGCGGTAAAGGCAAGAGAGCTTTACGAGGAGCTTAAGTCTTATTTGTCCCTGGAGGGACTGGAGGATGTCCGTGTCCTGATCCGCTATGATCTGGAGAATATCTCTGAGGAAGTCTGCGCCAGGGCAGCGGGAACCGTTTTTTCCGAGCCGCCGGTGGACTGCCTCTATGAAGAAACATTTCCGGTCAGGGAAGGGGACAAAGTGTTCTCCGTGGAATACCTTCCCGGACAGTTTGACCAGAGAGCGGATTCCGCGGAACAATGTATCCAGCTGTTAAATGCACAGGAGGAGCCGGTGATCCGGTCTGCCACCACCTACGTCCTGTCCGGATCCATATCCGATGAAGATCTGGAAAGGATCAAAGCCTACTGCATCAACCCGGTGGATTCCCGGGAGGCGGGGGAAGAGAAGCCGGAGACCCTGGTGATGACCTATGAGGAACCTGAGGATGTGAAGATCTTTGACGGGTTCAAGGATATGCCGGAGACAGAGCTGAAGGATCTGTATGATTCCCTTGGTCTGGCCATGACCTTCAAGGATTTCCTCCATATTCAGAAATATTACTCCGAAGAGGAGAAGAGGGATCCCAGCATGACGGAGATCCGCGTTCTCGATACCTACTGGTCCGACCACTGCAGACATACCACCTTCTCCACTGAGCTTAAGGAAATCAGTTTCGGTGAAGGATATTATAAACCCATGTTTGAGAAGACCTATCAGGAATACCTTGATGACCGTGCGGAGATCTACGGTGACCGCAAAGACAAATTCATCTGTCTGATGGACATCGCCCTGATGGGTATGCGCAAGCTGAAAAAGGAAGGCATCCTGGACAACATGGTGGAGAGCGATGAGATCAATGCCTGTGATATCATCGTTCCCGTGGAGATCGACGGGGAGAAGGAAGACTGGCTGATCAGCTTCAAGAATGAGACCCACAACCACCCCACGGAGATCGAGCCCTTCGGTGGTGCCGCCACCTGTCTCGGCGGGGCTATCCGTGATCCCCTGTCGGGCCGTGCCTACGTCTACCAGGCCATGCGTGTCACCGGATGTGCCGATCCCACGGTGCCTTTGGCTGAAACCTTGAAGGGCAAGCTTCCCCAGCGGAAACTGACCACCGGTGCCGCCCACGGTTACAGCTCCTACGGCAATCAGATCGGTCTGGCCACCGGTCTGGTGGATGAGATCTATCATCCCGGTTATGTGGCCAAGCGTATGGAGATCGGTGCAGTGATCGGTGCCGCTCCCATGAAAAATATCGTGAGAAAGAATTCCGAACCCGGGGACGTGGTGGTCCTTCTGGGAGGCCGTACCGGCCGTGACGGCTGCGGCGGTGCCACCGGATCCTCAAAAGCCCACAAGGTGGAATCCATCGATACCTGCGGTGCGGAAGTCCAGAAAGGAAATCCGCCCACAGAGCGTAAGATCCAGCGCCTATTCCGCCGTGGGGAGGTCAGCACCCTCATCAAGAAGTGCAACGACTTCGGCGCGGGCGGTGTCTCCGTGGCCATCGGCGAGCTGGCGGACGGTCTTCAGATCGATCTTGATCTGGTTCCCAAGAAATATGCCGGCCTGGACGGAACAGAACTGGCCATCTCCGAGTCCCAGGAGCGTATGGCCGTGGTCCTGTCCCCGGAAAATGTGGAGACCTTCCTGGCTTATGCTGCCGAGGAGAACCTGGAGGCTGTTCCCGTGGCCAAAGTCAGCGAGGAAAAACGTCTTGTCATGACCTGGAGGGGAAAAGAGATCGTGAATCTCTCCAGGGCATTTCTCGATACAAACGGAGCCCATCAGGAGACCACCGTTGTGGTCAATATGCCGGATGAGAAGGAAAGCCGGCTGATCCCTGACACCAGGGAAGAGTCTGCCAAAGACATGTGGACAAGGATCATTTCCGACCTCAATGTATGTTCCAGAAAGGGATTGGTGGAGATGTTTGACAGCTCCATCGGCGCGGCGACGGTGACCATGCCTTTCGGCGGCAGGACCCAGCTCACCCCCACCCAGACCATGACGGCCCAGCTGCCGGGTTATGCGGGAAAGAGTGATTTCGCCACCATGATGGCCTACGGGTTCAATCCCTACCTCTCCAGCTGGAGTCCCTACCACGGAGCCTCCTATGCGGTGCTTGACTCCGTGGCCAAGATCGTGGCTTCCGGCGGGGATTACCGGAAGATCCGCCTGACCTTCCAGGAGTATTTCCAGAAGCTGGGCCAGGACCCGGCCCGCTGGGGACAGCCTGTGGCAGCCCTCCTGGGTGCTTACCGGGCACAGAAAGGCTTCCTCCTTCCCGCCATCGGCGGCAAGGACAGCATGTCCGGATCCTTTGAGAATATCGATGTTCCCCCGACCCTGGTTTCCTTTGCGGTGGACTATAACCGGGCAAGCGGGATCGTGACGCCTGAATTCAAGGAAGCAGGCAATAAACTGATCCGGGTCAACATCCCCTTCGATGAGTACGGGATCCCCGTCTATGAGAAGGTGAGAGAGGCCTACGACCGGATCTATGCCATGGCAGACCAGGGCAAGGTCCGTTCCGCCTATGCCTTAGGCTATGGCGGCCTGGTGGAAGCTGTGACCAAGATGTGCTTCGGCAACATGTTGGGCGCACAGATCGATGATTCCCTTTCCGCCGGCGATCTGAAGAAAGCAACCTACGGTGAGATCCTTCTGGAGGTGGCTCCGGAAGACGTAGCTGCTTTCGGCACGGATGTCACCCTGATCGGTCAGGTGATCGCCGAGCCGGAGATCAGGTTCGGGGATACAGTCCTTTCCCTTGAGGACCTGATCCAATGCTGGGAGAAACCTCTGGAGAAGGTCTTCCCCACCAAGACCAGGGCAGGACAGACCAATGAAGACAGACCTTTATATACAAATGGGCAGTTCTATATCTGCAAACATAAAGTGGCCGTACCCAAAGTCTTTATCCCGGTATTCCCCGGCACCAACTGTGAATATGATTCCGCCAGAGCATTTTCCAATGCGGGTGCTGAGGTGGAGACCCTGGTGTTCCGGAATCAGTCGGCCCAGGATATCCTGGATTCCGTGGAAGCCTTCGAAAAGGCCATAGGCAGGTCCCAGATCATCATGTTCCCCGGCGGTTTCTCCGCAGGTGACGAGCCGGAAGGGTCAGCGAAATTCTTCGCCTCCGTATTCCGGAATGAGAAGATCAGGGAAGCCGTCATGAAACTCCTGGAGGAGAGGGACGGTCTGGCCCTGGGTATCTGCAACGGTTTCCAGGCCCTGATCAAGCTCGGACTGGTTCCTTACGGTGAGATCCGGCCCCAGCAGG
>CAJGDH010000061.1 GCA_904502145.1 uncultured Eubacterium sp. | reverse complement strand
GGAAGTACGCCGGACACCGGCAGCAGCTACGACAGCTACGGAAGTACGCCGGACAGCAACAACTATGACAGCTACGGGAGTACGCCGGACACCGGCAGCAACTACGACAGCTACGGCAGGTACACTGCAGGTGAAGACAGAGTGAGCTATTCGGGATCCTCCGGCGGTTCCGGGAATTACACCCGGAAACCACAGAGAAAGAAAAAGAAGGGAGGAGCTGTGGGAAAACTTTTGAAACTTGTAGCATCCGCTCTTTTGTTCGGGCTGATCGCAGGGGGAACTATGGTGGGTGTCAATATGGCATCGGAGAGATTCCTCCCGTCCAATACTGATCAGGTGCAGACTACAGATTCCACAGAAGAGGATACCTCCGTTGAGGATGCTGCATCACAGGATTCGGAAACAGATAAGGAGACGGTCAACACAATAGCCAGCAATGCAGTGACGACCACGGATGTCTCCGATGTGGTCCAGCAGGTTATGCCCTCGGTGGTTTCTATTACCTGCACCATCACCAGCAACAATTATTTTTACGGAACAACCCAGTCCCAGGGTGCGGGATCAGGGTTTATCATTTCCAAGAATAAACAGAACCTGTTCATTGCCACCAACAATCACGTGGTGGATGATTCCACGGCTCTCACCGTCGGTTTTGCAGACGGGACCACGGCGGATGCCCAGATCGTGGGGACCGACCCGGATGCCGACCTGGCTGTGATCTCCGTAAAGGCGGAAGACATCTCCCAGAAGACGGCTTCAGTGATCAAAGTAGCTGTGCTGGGCAACTCGGATTCCCTCAAAGTCGGTCAGCCTGTGATCGCCATCGGTAATGCCCTCGGCTACGGCCAGTCGGTAACGACCGGTGTCCTCAGTGCCAAAGATCGTGAAGTATCATTTACGGACGGTACCATGGTCCTTCTTCAGACAGATGCGGCCATCAACCCCGGAAACAGCGGCGGAGTCCTGATCAACCAGAGAGGGGAAGTGATCGGGATCAACAACGCCAAGCTGGAAGATACTTCCGTGGAGGGTATGGGTTATGCCATCCCCATCACCACAGCCAAAACGATCCTGAATGACCTGATGAATTCCACAACCATCACAGAAGCGGAAGCTTCCTTCCTGGGTGTGGTAGGACGTACCATTAACAATACATACTCCCAGACCCTCGGCATGCCCACCGGAATCTATGTTACCCAGGTAGTCTCAGGTTCACCTGCAGAGAAGGCCGGCATCAGTGCAGGAGACATCATTACCGGATTTGACGGAACATCCGTCTCCACCATGGACGGGTTAAAGAACAAACTTTCCAGAAAGACAGCCGGTACCAAGGTGACGGTCACCCTCAAGCGTGCCAACCAGAACGGAGAGTATGAGGAGAAGAACATAGAGGTAACTCTCGGCAAGAAGAGTGATTTCGCCAATGCCAAAATTGACCAGGGAAACGCTGAAAACCAGGATCCGAACAACGGATTTAACGGTGGAAACAACGGCGGAAATAACGGCGGCAGGAATGACGGCGACTATTATTTCACTAATCCGTATGATTTCTTCTTCGGCAACTGAAACAAAGATTAAATGGTCTGTTTTACTTTAGGGAAAACTGTGAGGTCATAAAAGATGAAGAAAGCATTGCTGATCGTGAACCCCAGATCCGGCCGCGGCGCGGTCAGGAGATATCTGCTGGATATTATCAATACATTTTCCGAGAAAGGAATATCCCTTACAACCTATGTTACCCAGGAGAAATCAGATGCCTTCCGGGTGGCGAAAAGGGAAGCAGGGAATTATGATGTCATCGCCTGTACGGGCGGTGACGGTACCCTGGATGAAGTGGTGGCGGGTATATCCAAATCGGGATATAAACCGACGATCGGCTATATCCCTTCCGGGTCTACCAATGACTATGCCCACAGCCTCCAGCTTCCCAATGATATGAAGAAAGCGGCCAGGATCATCGTGGAGGAGAATCCTTTCACGGTGGATATCGGTACATTTAATGACTGGTATTTCGTCTATGTCGTTGCTTTTGGCGTCTTCTCTGATGTGTCCTACCGGACGGACCAGGATATGAAGAACATGCTGGGGCATATGGCCTATATCCTGGAGGGGACAAAAAGTCTCCTGGACATCAAACCCTATCCCATGACCATCACCATCGATGATGATCTGGTCCTGGAAGGAGATTTTATCTACGGGATGGTCGCCAACTCGGAGTCTGTGGGGGGTATGGCCAATATCACGGGAAATGATGTGGAACTGGACGACGGATATTTTGAGGTCGTTCTGGTGAGAAATCCGGTCACTCCCTTTGACTGGCAGCCGATCATCTCAGGTCTGCTGAACAAACAGTCCGACGGACAGTTTATCTACTATCTGAAGGCCAAAAAGGTCCATATCGTCAGCGAAGAGGAAATCGCCTGGACTGTGGACGGAGAGGACGGTGGAAGCCATAACACCGCGGAAATTCTGGTTCACGAGAAGATGCTTGACATCTTTGTGGATAAAGAATACCTCTACCTGCTGAAAAACAGGAACAAAGAAATCAGCGTTCAGGAAGAATGGAAATAACATATCTATATAAAGAAAAGGTCCGGTCTGCAGAACAAACTGCAGGCCGGGCCTTTTTCAATGCAATTTCAATTGTGTGTTCTATTTGGCCAGAAGGCTCAGGATCTTGTTGGATCTGTTGACGAAAGCAGTCATCTCCTCCGGTTTGAGCGGATGGTTGGACAGCTTGGCAAGATCGTAGATCTGCTGGCAGATCATTTCCGTATTCTCATTGTCCGGATTGTCCATGACGAAATTGACAAGGCTGTTGTTCAGGTTGAGGACAAGGGTTTCTCCCTGAGGTCCCATGCCGGTAAGGCTGTTCTCCATACCGTACATTTCCATCATTTCCGCCATTCTTCTGGTATGCTCCTGGACAGTGATCATGCCGGCGATCTCCGGATTTTTCAGTTTCTCTGCCTTGACGATCATCTGCTCTGTCCCGGTTGCTTTCTTGAAGATTTCAGCCAGTTTCTCGGAGATTTCCTTGGATTCCTCCTCGGTGAGGTTCTCCTTGAGGATGTCTGTCACATCGGAGTCGATCCGGAGGAACTGGACATCCTGGTTCCTCTGCTCCAGGTAAGTGATGAAGGTACTGTCGATGGGATCCACGAGATAAACGGCATCCACACCCTGTTCCCTGAACATGTTCATGTACTGGGACTGGGTGATCTCATCGGAGATGTAGAAGACCTTATTCTCGTTGGTCTCTTTTGCTGCTTCGAGATATTCCGGAAGAGTGATATACTTTTCTTCCATATTCTTAAAGATCAGGTAATCCTTCATCCTGTCGCTGAACTTCTCATCACGGATGCAGCCGAACTTGATGAAGGGAGAGATGTCGTCCCAGTATTTCTCATAGGATTCACGCTCGGTCTTGCACATGCCGGAGAGTTTCTCCGCCACTTTCTTGGTGATGTAGTTGGCGATCTTCTTCACGAATCCGTCGTTCTGAAGAGCGCTTCTGGAAACATTCAGCGGAAGGTCCGGACAGTCGATGCAGCCTTTTAACAGGAGGAGATACTCGGGTATGACTTCCTTGATGTTGTCCGCGATAAATACCTGGTTATTGTATAACTTGATGGTACCTTCGATGGTGTCATACTTGGTATTGATCTTCGGGAAATAGAGGATACCTTTCAGGTTGAAGGGATAATCCATATTCAGATGGATCCAGAACAGAGGCTCCTTATAGTCATGGAAGACATTGCGGTAGAACTCTTTGTATTCTTCCTCTTTACACTCGTTGGGATGTTTTGACCATAAAGGAGTGACCTGATTGATCGGCTTAGGTCCTTTATCTTCATCTTCATCCTCATCCTCATCTTCGAGAGTGACTTCCCCGTCTTCTTTGCCTTCTTCATCCTCGGGCTCCACATCGATGACGGCATCCTTCTCCTCAGGCTCGGGCTCCTGGGCATCTTCATTTTCAAAGAAGATCGGAACGGGCATGAAAGAACAGTACTTCTCAAGAACTTCCCTGCAGCGGTATTCGTTGGAGAATTCATAGCTGTCTTCTCCCAGATAGAGGGTGACCACTGTTCCTCTTTCCTCCTGATCCCCTTCTTCCATATGGAATTCCGTGCCGCCGTCACATTCCCAGTGAACAGGCCGGGCACCTTCACGGTAGGATAAACTGTCGATGGTCACACGGTCGGCGACCATGAAAGCGGAGTAAAAGCCAAGACCGAAGTGTCCGATGATCTGGTCTTCGTTGGTCTTGTCTTTATACTGGGCCATGAAGGCTTCCGCACCGGAGAAAGCGATCTGATTGATGTATTCATCCACTTCTTCCTCGGTCATTCCGATACCGTTGTCGACGAACTGGATGGTTTTATCCTCCGGACTGACGATGACCTTCACATAGTAATCTTCATCCTCGGGTTTTTCGAATTCACCGATCATCTCAAGCTTTTTCAGTTTTGTCACTGCGTCGCAGCCATTGCTTACCAGCTCTCTCGCAAAAATATCATGGTCTGAGTACAGCAATTTTTTAATGATCGGGAAAATGTTTTCACTGTTGATGGAAAGGTTTCCTTGTTTTGCCATGTTTAACAACTCCTTTTTGTCTGGATTTTCTCTCTTCCATTTGATAGTGTAACCCTCTTAAAATGGAATGTCAAGAGAAAATTAGCACTCATCATATAAGAGTGCTAATAATTATCTCCTTAATATCCCGGATGCGGTTTGACAAATAACTTAAAAGAAGTTAGAATCAGAAGTTAAAGGTTTACGCCAAGATCAGGTTTGTTTGAAAAGGAGGATGAACATGACAAAAATAGATATTATCTCCGGCTTTCTTGGTGCCGGAAAGACAACATTGATCAAAAAACTGATTGAGGAGGCCCTCAAGGGCGAGCAGGTGGTACTGATCGAGAATGAATTCGGTGAGATCGGGATTGACAGCGGATTCCTGAAAGATTCCGGTATCCAGATCAACGAGATGAATTCCGGCTGCATCTGCTGCTCCTTAGTGGGTGATTTTAAAACAGCCCTCGGTGAGGTCCTGGACCAGTTCCGGCCTGACCGTATCATCATCGAGCCCTCAGGTGTCGGAAAACTGTCTGACGTCATGAATGCTGTTCAAAACGTGGTGACTGAGGACGTGGTCCTCAACTCCCACATCGCAGTGGCAGACGCAAAAAGAGCAAAGATGTACCTGAAGAATTTCGGGGAATTCTACAAGAACCAGATCGAGTATGCCAGCGCGATCATCTTATCCCGTACCCAGGAGTTATCTGAGGACAAGCTTCATAAGACCATAGACCTGATCAGAGGCCTGAATGACAAATCTTCCATCGTGACCACTCCCTGGGAGGAACTTACCGGGCAGCAGCTTCTTGAAGTGATCGAAGGTAAAAACGATTTTGCCGCTGAGCTTCTCAAGGCTGCCCAGGAAGCTTCTGAGGCTCATGCCCGCGAGCATGAACATGAACATCACCATCATGACCATGATCATGAGGAGCATGAGCATCATCATGACCACGATCATGAGGAGCATGAGCATCATCATGACCATGATCATGAGGAACATGAACACCACCACCATCACGATCACGATCATGAGGAACATGAACACGAACATGACCATGAAGAGCATGAGCATCATCATGACCACGACCATGAGGAACATGAACATCACCATCATGACCACGACCATGAGGAACATGAACACCACCATCATGACCATGACCATCACGGTCACCACCATCATGGCCATCATCATGCGGAGGATATCTTCAGTGAATGGGGTAAGGAATCTCCGAAGAAATTCGCGAAGGAGGAGATCGAAGGCATCCTTGCCAGACTTGCCCGTGAGGACTCCGACGAGTTCGGTACTGTTCTGAGGGCAAAAGGGATCATTCCTTCCGTGGACGGAAAATGGTTCCACTTCGACCTTGTTCCCGGGGATACGGAAGTCCGTTATGGTTCTCCGGATTACACCGGAAGGATCTGTGTGATCGGGGCGGGTCTGAAGGAAGACAAGCTGAAAGAATTATTTGGAATCTAACGACCGATACGATATTCGGAAAGAAGATATGGAGGCAGTATGGCAGCATTTGGCAGGAATGAGATCCCGGTCTACCTGTTTCTGGGATTTTTGGAAAGCGGAAAAACTTCCTTTATACTGGATACACTGGAGGAAGACTATTTTAATAATGGAGAAAAGACGCTGATCATCGCCTGTGAAGAAGGGGTTGAGGAGTACGAGGAGGAGATCCTGGAGAACTCCAATTCCACTCTGGTCTATGTGGAGGATGAGGAGGATCTTACCCCGGAATATTTCCTGGAGATGGTATCAGTACATAAACCTGAACGGATCCTGATCGAATACAACGGTATGTGGTCATTGGAGCATCTGTGCATGTCCATGGAAGGAACACCCCTGATGGTCTATCAGACCATTGTCATGGTCAATGCGGAGACTTTCGATCTGTATATGAACAATATGCGATCCCTGGCCGTGGAGATGTTCAAGATCGGTGAGATGATCATCTTCAACCGCTGTACCCGGGAGACACCCCGTGCCACATACCGGCGAAGCATCAAGGCGGTAAACCGCCGGGCCCAGGTAATGTTCGAATCCTCCGATGAGGATATGGGGGAGGAGGATGACGCTCTTCCCTACGATGTGGAAGGTGACGAGATCGTCCTCGAGGATGAGGATTTCGGCATCTGGTTTGTGGATGCAGGTGAGCGTCCCGACGTTTACCGCGGAAAGACCATCACCATGAAGACGGTGGTCTTTAAGAGCGTCCGGCTCCCGAAAGGGACATTCGTCCCTGGAAGGCACGCCATGACCTGCTGTGCGGACGATATCCAGTTCATCGGATATCTCTGCCATGTCAACCATGCAAAATCGTCCACATTGAAAGCGATAAAGAACAAGATGTGGGTGATGATCACTGCGGAGATCCGTTATGAATATAATGAACAATACGGTGAAGAAGGGCCTGTTCTCTACGCTAAACGTATTGAGGAAGCCCGTCAGCCTGAAGACCCCCTGGTCTATTTCTGATGAGGTTCCTTTTGTAATGAAGTTGTAAGATTATGATTCTTTACAAGAAAAATCAGATAGAGTATTCTCTTTTTATAGGATAAAATCAGGGTTTTTCCCTTTTCTATATACCGTTTTTTCCCGGGAAATGTACCTTTTTCCGGGGAGAGTTCAGAGGAGAAATATCATGTTTGCACTGCGTCTATGGAGAAGAGGCAGGGCTGTCTTTCTCGCCGGGCTGCTGGTCCTGATGATCGGCGGATGCGGCAGCAGCGGGGACAGTGCTCTTCCGGAAGAGGTTAGTACACAGGATGAAGAAATACAGACAGAAGCGGCGATGACGGATTACACCGCCAAGGATGTTGAACTGCCGGAGGATTTCGGCCTGATGGCCTATCCGGTGGAGGCAGTTATCGTCGAATACTATACCCAGGGATTACCTTACTGCAGGGATGACGGAGATTCGTCTTCCTTCTGGTTTTCCATGGCGGTCCTGTCCTCCATGCTGGAGAAGGATGGCATCCTGGAGCCGCCGCTGTACCAGGATTATTGTTATTATCATAAGGAGGAGATCGACGAGTTCGCTTCTGCTCTCTACAGCAGGTATGCTTCGGGGGAGATGGAGCTTCCGAAGATCATCGAGAACGATCCTTACGTCTTTTATGATGAGACTTCCGAACAATATGGCCTGCTGAACGGGAATATCGGTGATCTGGGGATCATCATCACCCGATGTGAATCTGCCCGGTCAGGCTACCGGCTGGAAACCCAGCTGATCAATCTGGAATCCAACGATGTACTGTCGGAGTTTACGGTAGATCTGGTTGCCAGGGCAGATAAAAAGACCAAGGCAGTCTTTCCTTATTCCATCCGGGACATGCAGGAACTGATCCGGTCCTCCGACTCTGATGCCGAGGATGCCGGTACAACCGCGGACAAGGACAAGACTGACGGGAAGGATAAAGAGTCAGATTCAGATAAAGAAAAGAAGGATCAGAAATCCGATAAAGACCGTAAGGCTGACGCTTCTGAGAATTCCGGAAAGAAGAATGCAGCTTCCGCCGGTACCTCCGTCGCGGGAGGGCTGCCTTCCACCACGGAAGCCGTCAATGATTCCCGGTCTGCTGAAGAAGCAGAGTCCACCGCCGGTGCCGAAGCCGGGAACGCGGACAGCATGATCAGCCGTCAGGAAGCGGCTTCACTGGCAGAATCATTCCTGGGGGATGGTTTTACCTGTACTTTCCGTCAGATGATCACCATGTACGATCTTGAATATTATGATTTTTCCGTAAAAGGAGAAGAAACGGAAGTCACGGATGTGCTGGTCAGCACGGACGGTACCGATGTGGTGACAGGTACTCAGAACGAAGACGGGTCCTGGTCCATAGATCCTTGACCTGATTTTTGAACATACAATTTGATATTATATCTTTTTGGCTGCCCGAAGGGGCAGCCTTTTTTTATTCTGACCGGCCCTGATCAAGCGACTTTTTCCGGCAGAGCTCCCGGGGGACGATGCGATCAGAAAAAACGCAGTTAGATTAATTTATGTCAATATTTGAAGGGGATTTATAAGCTTTTCTGAAGCAATAATGAATAATCGATAAGCTCCTGTTTGCGTACAATATTATTTTCCATCATGGAAAGACCTCTTATTGCAGATTGAACAATTATATACCATTGTATTTGTAAAAAAGTGCGATAAAAAAATATCAGTATTTCAAAATAGGATAAAACAGGATAATTTTTTGCATCTAAAATAGAAAAAACATACAAAAGGGGATGACCGGCATCGAAAAAGGGATATAAATTGGGTGACCCAATTTTATAAAATTGTATAAGACTATTCATTTACTACCATATATTATGCTGAAAATACAAATAATTATTGCAAATTAACTAAAAAAATTTATAATTAAGGCATAGTAAGTGGGTCACCCAAAACCATTGCAGCTGGTACAATCCAAAGTATAATCGGAGGGAAAAAAATGTTATTTGTGAAATTTATTTTAGCTATGATTCCTATTCTCTGGCTGATCATTGCCCTAAGTGTATTAAAGATTGCCGGACATAAGGCCTGTCTGATCGCTCTTGCCATCACG
>CAJGDH010000060.1 GCA_904502145.1 uncultured Eubacterium sp. | reverse complement strand
TCTCACCCTTACCATAGACGCGGATCTGCAGAAGACCGCATACGAGAAGATCAAAGACTTTACCGGTTCCCTGGTGGTGCTGGACGCTGAGACCGGAGAGATCCTGGCCATGGCTTCCTCCCCGACCTACAACCTGAAAAAACTGGAGAAGGAGTGGGAGAAGATCAATCAAGCCGAGGGGGTCCTTCTGGCAAATGCCTACCAGAATCCGGTGGTTCCCGGATCGGTATTCAAGCTGGTCATGGCCAAGGCCATCATAGAGAACGGACTGGCAGATGAAAGGATCGAAGATAACGGATATCTTGTGGTGGACGGACAGACTATCAGAAATTATAACGGGAATGCCTACGGCAGTATAGATTTTGAGGAAGGCTTTGTCCATTCCTCCAATGTGTATTTCATGAACAGGGGACTGGCTCTGGGCGATGAAGTCATTCAGGCTGCGGGGGAGAGTTTCCTGCTGGGCAAAGAGATCCCTCTTGATTTCACCACCCTCCGCTCCTCCTTCTCCGTCAGGGATAAGGGGGACAACACCCTGGCAGCGACCTGTTTCGGCCAGGGGGACACCACGGTGACTCCCCTTCAGATGGCCATGATCACCCAGTCTGTGGCCAACGGCGGCAAAATGATGAAACCCTACCTCTTCTCCCAGGCAGTAAACGGGAAAGGGGAGACGGTCTATAACGGAGAAAGCCAGCTTCTTTGCGAGACCATGCAGGCAGAGACGGCGGACAGGATCAGAAATGCGATGGTCGAGGCCGCCCGGTCCTACGGCCTGTCCGAGGAATACGGCCCTGTCGCCGCCAAAACTGGGACCGCCCAGAGAGGGGACGGGACCAACAATGCATGGATGGTGGCCTTCGCGCCTGCTGACCATCCCAGGTATGTGATCGCCGCAAATAAATTAGGCACCAAAGATATCGGAAAAACTTTGGCGCCTGTCATTGAATCATTGATCGAGAAACTTCTCAAGGAGTAGCAGGTAATCCTTCAGGTACAGGGTATCCGAAGGATGAAGCCCCGTCTCCAGGAGAAAGAAGAGGGGGGAAGACTCGTCCGGGTCTTCCTCTTGTTCCATCCTCTCCTGCAGCAGCAGAGCCAGCTCCTGGATCAGAAGCTGATTCCCTTTGAGGGAAGGATCCAGTCTGTAGGAAAACCGGAGGGGATAGGATGGACGGGGATTACGCATAAAATAGTAGCAGAAGGTAAAATCCAGGAGAGTGATCCCCAGATCCCTGCCTTGTCCCCGGATCAGGATATTGGAAGGATTCAGGTCCGTGTAGAGAATACCCCGGTCCATGAGCCAGGAGAGAACTTCCCCTGTCTTAAGCAGGATCCGCAGCAGCTCCTGTCTGTCCGGTTTCAGGCTTTCCAGAGAAGGAAGGTGTCCGCAATCCTCCATACAAAGAGTAAGATAGGCACCTTCCCGGTCCGGGTAAGTAAATTCTTCCCACAGACCGTAGTAGACCGGAAGGGAGGGGGAGGACAGGCCCCGCAAAGATTCGTATTCGTCATAAAAAGCCTGTCTAACTGCCTCATCTTTTGTTATAATACTCTTTAGAACATACCTGCGGGAGTCATCTTCCGCACGGTAGAGGAGAATATTTTTCTTTTTCTGATAAAAGGCAAATGAAGTGAGCTGGTCTGGGTTCATGGATCTTCCTCCGTCAGGTCATTGTCCATCCAGTTTAACACAGGTCCCGGGAAAAGGAAAGCCCGGCCGGGAGGGGAATATATGGTTTTCTTCAGTGAATCACTACAGAATAAACGTTCAAGGAACGAGGACGCTTACTGTCATATGGATCTTCAGATCGACCACGAGGCCACGGTAAGCGCATTTGCCGTTGCCGACGGTATGGGCGGTCTTGCGGCGGGAAACCGGTATTCCCGGATGGCCGTCTCCCAGTGGTACGAAGAGCTGGTGAGACTTCTCATCAGCGGTGAATTCCGCGGCTGTTCCCTGAAAGACCAGATCGAAGTCCTCAAGGATTTCTCTTCGGAGGTCTTTCACAGGATAAACTTAAGCCTTTATAAATGGGGGATGGACGCCGGACAAAAAGGCGGGACTACCCTTACCACAGCCATCTTCTTCTGGGATACCTGGATATTTGCCTGCAGCGGGGACAGCCCGGCCTATGTTCTGAAGGACGGGAAGCTCAGCCTGGTCACTGAACTGCAGAACCTGGCCTGGAAGATGGTCAGGGAAGGAAAGACCAGGGTGGGATCCACCCTCTTCCTGCAGAACAAGAACCGGCTGATCGAGTTTCTGGGCCAGAGACAGGAGATCCATCCCGGAATGACCGTCCTGGAGGAAGACCGGGCGGATGCCGTGATCCTGGGGTCGGACGGCCTCTTCGGAGACCTGAGGACAGACCACATGGAAGAGATCCTTCAGGCACCGGACCGGTCCAGGATCCTGACTTCATTGATGGAAGCAGCCAGAGAGGGAGGAGAAACGGACAACCAGACAGGCTTTCTGATCTATCCCTCAGGAAGACAGAATCCGGCCCTGTCAGAACAGGAGAGCCTCTTTTCCGGCGACGGTGAAGAAGTATTGCCTATTATAATGAGGAGCCTTCCGGCGGAAGATCCGGACCGGGCTTCCTTCCGAATGGTTAATGAACCTGAAGCCGGTGGGTTTTTCCGGAAATTATTTGGTAAGAAAGGGGATCGTACATGAGTCATTATTTTGAAGAAGGCGATACCTTTTTATGGATAAAAGACCGTGATGTTCAGGGGGACTCCTTGCAGGTCTCCCTGAAGATGATTAAGGAGATCTACAGGAAGGCAGGAAAGCAGGGGCTGGCAGCCCGCGACCTGTATTCCGGGAAGGATTACTTCCTGAAGGTCATCTTCTGTGACGAGATGGACAGTGTCTATGTGGAGAAGGAGAGTAAGGTTCAGCTTTATTCCCCCTACATCATCAGGATCTACGGGGGCATGCTGGATGAGAAGAACAAACGATTCATCACCCTGATGGAGTATATCCCGGAGAAAGATCTCTCCGATCTTCTTTATCAGAACGGGATACAGGGGGACAGCTGGAAGAGCAGACTTAAAGTCTGCCACAGGATTGCCCTGAAATTTCTCTACGGGATAGACTACTACATGTCCCTCTATGAGACTGACCCGGTCATCCACCGGGACTTAAAGCCGGAAAACCTTATGGTTTCCCCCGATGGAGATGTGGTGAAGATCGTGGATTTTGACTGGGTCCACCTGCACAATTCCAGCCACACCCTCATGCAGCGGAGGGAGCAGAAAGGGACTCCCGGATATGTGGATCCCCGCTACTGGAGCGGCTATGTTCCCAGTCCGGCCATGGACATCTACGCGGCAGGCCTTGTCCTTTTCTTCCTCTATACCGGGACCCACCATTTCCACGGGAATGAGGAGATCCAGAGGCAGCTGTTGGGGGATTCCTACGCCTATACCTTAAAAGAGATGCCCGGGGTGGATCCGGAGATCCGCAGGATCATCGCAGGGATGATCGCCCCGGAAGAAGACCGCTACAGGGATATCCGCCAGGTCATCCGGGACATGGAGACATACCTGAAAAGCCATGATCTGTGGACTGACCTGCCTGAACTGCTTGATCGGGAGGAAGAAGAGGATGATGTGATCCGGTTCTCCTACCGGATCGGAGAGGTAACCTACCGCCCTTATGTGAAGGACTGCCGCTTTGTCCCCATCCGTTTCGGCCTCAAGCAGGAACGCAGCCAGAACGGGCGGATCAGCGGACATATCCTGTCCTTCTACCGGGTGGGCAGCCGGATGAAAGCGGTGGTCCTCCATGAGGACTGCCATCCCGTAGAGATTAAAGACCCGGCGCAGGTCAGTGTGGGGGATACCTACATGTATGCGGGGACACGGATCAAAGTTATGGAGATCAGATAAAGGAGAAAACTATGGGACGTTATAATCCGGAGATTCCGGAAGAATTACAGAAAATCGTCAGGGAGGAGCAGGAGAAGGCATTCACCCTCTACCTTGACTTCATCATTGACGGTACGGCTTCCATGTATACCCTGTATCCCGCCGTTTACTTTGCCGCGGTACATTTCGTGGAAGCCCTGCAGAAATACGATGTCTATCCCAGGCTGGGCATGACCATTATCCGGGATGAGGAACACGGGGAAGACACGGAGTGTATCCGTTTTGAGGATTCCTGGTTTACCGATGACTCGGTGCAGTTTTTGAAAAAAATGCGAAGCATCCCTCTCTACGGAGGCGGGGATGACGGCAGGGAATCGGTGCATACAGCCATCAGGAAGTCCCTGTCCAAGTTCAACGGTTACGGGAGAAACCATGCCATCCTGCTCTTCTCCGATGCCTATGGCAGCAATGACCGGGGAAGCTTCCTGGACATGCCGGTGGGCCAGGCGGTCTTTTTCACCACCGACCGGATGAGTGAGGAGGATTTCCGTTTTGCCTTTATCAATGCGGACGGCAGCATAGACGAGGAGGCATCTCCCATGTTCATCAGGATCGACCACCTGCTCAAACCTCTGAGCTCGGAGATGATCGAAAATGTGGTGAAACCGTTGAAGGATCTGATGAAGGGGGTATCCATCGGTGTCTGAGGAAAAATACAGGGCGGAGACGGCGGTCATGGACCGGTCCGGCAAGGAGGCCTTATTCCGGGACAACCATCCGGTGGTCCGGCAGCTTAAGGAGATCCCTGAGATCATCTTTGACGAGTCTGCCCTGCTTCAAAAAGAAAATATACTGCCTCTGAAAGAACTGTTTTTGAAAAAAAACATGGACAGATACCATGTGGACTGTCTTGTACTCTATAAGATCGCCGGGAACATGGCCCGGATCCAGCAGCAGCTGATGGAACGTCATATCTATCCCGGTCTCTTTGACCCGGAGGACGTCCTGGTCAATCTTGATGACAGCGGATATCCCCTGTACCTGATCCATCCGGACCGGTTCCAGCTGCTTGATCTGGAGCAGGACTATGAATGGTATCCGGAGGATGAAAGGCTTCTGGGAGAACTGGAACTGTTCGATGAAAAAAGCCAGCTCCTGGCTGATCAGCGCTTTCTCTACCGGATCCTGGTGGCCGGATCCAGAGGCAATCTCCGCACTCCCCCCGCAGATAACGGCAGGGATTACAGCAGCCTTTTCTATGGCACTCTTCCCCCGGCATGGAAGGGGATTTTCGAACAGGGCATGGTCCTGTCCCCCGCAAGGTGGGTGGAGGAGCTGGATAAGGCTGTCCGCCTGGAGGAAAGCTACGAGAACATGGCGGGCCGCCTGAAGGCAAAGGACCTCCCTGAGGATAAGGAGAATGATCCGGATCTGACCGGAATGGCAGAGGGACCGGCTGCGGACAGGACCGTGACTGTTCTTTTCGCCATCTTAAGGACAGAGAGAACCAATTCCCTGGAGATCAGCCGTATGCTTTACGAGGTTCATGATACCCTGGAAACAGAGCAGAAACTCGGGAGATTCCATCTCCTTCAGGGTTTTGTCTACGGCGACGGTGTGATAAAAAAGAGGGAACCCGCAGAGTATCCGCAGGGATACCGGGTACAGATTCCTCATTCCATCCGGGAATACGATATGGTGGAAGCACTGCTGATCGCCTGTGACCGGATGGAGGAGATGGTGGCGGAGGCCGGCCGGCAGAAGACCGAGGGGTCATTCCGACTTTATATCCTGTCGGACGGAAAGATCGAGAACAATCCCATGTTCAGGGTCTGCCTTGATAAGCTTGGAAAGCTGGCGGCAAGAAAGGTACAGATCCGGCTGATCCCCGGCCGGGACAGCTTCTGTGAAGGCTGGGAGAATCTGAAGAAGATCATTGCGGAGGAAGAAAATGTTTCGCAGATTAAAAGCATTCCATGACAGGACCATGGAGCGATACCGGGCTGATCAGGAGGCCCGGCTGGAGCCCTGGAAGACAAGGGTCATGACCATCCATGAAAATGCCCTCTTCCTCTTCTATGTGGAATCCATGGAACCGGAATCCTCCCCCCTGGACTTTACCGTCAAGGGTGACCCGGTAAAAGGAGAAAGGGAGGAAGGCAGCAGTCTGTCCCTCATGGACGGAGAAGGAAATGTGCTGGCCTGCGCGGTTCTGAAAACTTCCCCCGAGGAGAAGGAGGATCTTCGCCCCGGATTGCTCCGCCATAAAAGAAATACATTTATGCTCACCCTGACCCGGATCGGGGGAGAGGATGCGGCAGCTCTGGAGGAAAGCCTCCTACGGCGCCATACCCGGAGCCTTCTCATGAAGATCTCCCTGATCACGGAGGATCCGCCTCCCCTGGAAGAGTAGGAAAGATAAATTTGTAAGATTACACAGATAAAAATTCAAACATTTCCTGCAGAATCCATATTACATGGAATAAAACAGGGCAAAAATGAAATTTATATAAAAATAACTTGCATTTTCTCCTGAAATGGACTAGAATGACATTTGACAGTATCCTGACAAAAACCGGATACTGTCCTTGATATCAACCATCAGGAGGATGACATGAAAGCTTATAAGGATTTAGATAGAGCAGAATTAGAACAGCTGCATGAAGGGCTGTTGAAGGAGTATGCCGCCTGGAAGGAGATGGGGCTCAGCCTCAACATGGCCAGGGGTAAACCTTCGGATGAACAGCTGCAGATCAGCAAGGGCATGATGACCATTCTGGGCGATGTGGACCTTGTGGCCGCGGACGGTACGGATGTGCGTAATTACGGCGTCCTGGACGGTATTCCTGAAGCCAAGAGGCTGATGGGAGACCTGATGGGAGTCAAGGCTTCCCAGACCATCATCTTCGGTAATTCCAGCCTCAATGCCATGTACGATACCGTGGCCCGGGCCTATATGTTCGGGATCATGGGATCCGTTCCCTGGTGCAGGCTTGACCATGTGAAGTTCCTCTGCCCCGTTCCCGGGTATGACCGTCATTTCGGCATCATCTCCCAGTTCGGTTTCGAGATGATCCCCATTCCCATGAATGAGGACGGCCCCGACATGGATCTGGTGGAGAAATATGTCAACCACGATCCCTACGTCAAGGGAATCTGGTGTGTGCCTCTGTATTCCAACCCCACCGGGATCGTTTATTCCGATGAGACCGTAAGAAGGTTTGCCCGCCTGAAACCGGCAGCCAAGGACTTCCGTATCTTCTGGGATAATGCCTACGCGATCCACCACCTCTATCCGGGGAAGGAAATGAAGCTTCTGAACATCATGGATGAATGTGAGAAGGCAGGTAATCCGGATATCGTCTACCAGTTTGCCTCCACATCCAAGATCACCTTCCCGGGATCCGGTATCGCAGCCATCTCGGCATCGGAGAACAACATCAAGGATATCCTTTCTCACCTGATCTGGCAGACCATCGGCTACGACAAGATCAACCAGTTCAGACATGTGAGATTTTTCGGGGATATTGAGGGGATGCGCAGACATATGGTACGCCATGCGGATATCCTGCGCCCGAAATTTGACGGGATCCTGGACCTGTTCGACCAGGAATTAAAAGACCTGGGGATCGCGGAATGGACCCGCCCCTACGGCGGTTATTTCATTTCCTTTGATGCCATGGAAGGATGCGCGAAAAAGATCGTATCCAAGTGCCGGGAAGCCGGTGTTGTGATGACGGCAGCCGGCGCGACCTTCCCTAACGGCGTTGATCCGAAGGACTCCAACATCAGGATCGCTCCCTCCTTCCCGCCGCTGGATGAGATCATTACTGCCGCGAAACTCTTCATCACCTGTGTCAAACTGGTGACAGTGGAAAAACTGCTGGAGAAATAGAAAGAGACAAGAACAGACGTTCTGAAAAAACCACTTGAAACATCAGCTTGATTGTTATACACTACTTTTGTTGGCAATCAATTGATCAGAGAGAAATACTGACGCTTTGCCATATTCATATGGCAGAGCGTTTTTTACTGTATAGAATGACTTGAGAATGACTTGAACAGGAAGCTTTATTTCCTGTCTTTTTGAGGAGGAAACCATGGAGAATATCACCGTAAAAGATATAATAGAAGCGACCGGAGGAAAACTGCTCTGCGGAGATGAGAACAAAGTTATCCGCGAATTTTCCATCGATTCCAGGACAGGCACTGAGGACAGCATCTTTGTCCCCATCATCGGGGAGAGGGTGGACGCCCACCGTTTTATCGACAGTGCCCTGGAATTGAACGGCGCCACATTTACCCAGGAGCATGACCATGCTGAAGGGGACAAACCCTGGATCAGGGTGGATGATACCCTGGAGGCCATGCAGAAGGTGGGAACATATTACAGAAACCGGCTGAACCTGCCTGTGGTCGCCGTGACCGGAAGTGTGGGAAAGACCACCACCAGGGAGATGATCGCCTCCTCCTTATCCTCGGGGCTTAAAGTATTCCAGACTCTGGGAAACCAGAACAGCCAGGTGGGGGTTCCTCTCACCCTGTCCCATATTGACCAGGAGGACCAGGTGGCCGTCCTGGAAATCGGCATGAGCGAGAGGGGGCAGATCGAGAAGCTGACCACCATGATCCGGCCCAACATCGCCGTGGTCACCGTGATCGGCGTCAGCCATATCGCCCAGCTGAAAACCCAGGAGAATATCTGTCTGGAGAAGATGGATATCCTTAAAGGGCTTCCTGCGGACGGGAAGGTCTTCCTGAACGGAGATGATCCTTTCCTTAAGAGATACCGAGGAAAGCTTCCTTTTGACAGTTATTTCTACGGCCTTGACGGGGAATGTGACTACCGTGCCGAGGAGATCGTGACCAGACACGGGTCCACCTCATTTGTATTCTGCCATGAGGATATGCGTTTTCCGGTCAGCCTGGAAGTGATGGGGGACCATTATGTGAGGAATGCTCTGGTAGCATTGGGCGTTGCCCATCAGATGGGTCTGGATCCCCGGGAAGCAGCGGGCGAATTAAGCCATTTCCACGGGCAGAGGCAGCGGATGATCCCTGCCGGGGCTTGTTATCTGATTGATGATACCTATAATGCCAGCCCGGATTCCATGCGGGCTTCCCTGAGAGTCTTATCCACCATGGATGGCATCACGGGGAGAAGGATCGCTGTTCTGGCAGACATGCTGGAGCTTGGTGAAGATGAGCGGGACTACCATTATCAGATCGGGGAATATATCGCAGGCGAGAAGATCGATGAGGTATATGTTTATGGAGATCTCTCCCGGGAGATTCTCAAGGGAATCGAAGATCACAACGGGAAGATCCGTACCGGACATTTCCCGGACAGGGAGTCCCTTACCGCTTTCCTGCTGGATTATGTGAGGAAAGAGGATATCGTATTATTGAAGGGATCGAACGGCATGAAGTTAAGCGAAGTATCTCAGGCCATTCAGAATAAGGAATAATTTTATGCAGCAGGCAAGTTATAAT
>CAJGDH010000059.1 GCA_904502145.1 uncultured Eubacterium sp. | reverse complement strand
GCTCCCACACAGATCTCCGGAGCCAGTTCCCTGATATCACGGATCAGCTCCACCGCGTGGGTATAGTCGTGATGGGGCGGTCCGCCCTGAGGGATATCCCCCCGGAGCGCCATGATATTTTCCAGTCCGGCTTCCCTGTAGACGGAGATCATATTCCGCACATGTTCCCTGGTGGAAGATACGCAGGTAAGGTGGGGCAGCATGGTGGTGTGATATTCCCTCTGTATCCTGCCGGCGATCTCGGCGGTATACTGACTGGTCCCGCCGCCTGCACCGTAAGTTACACTCATAAAGTCAGGCTTAAGGGCAGCGATCTTCTCCGTTGCACCCAGAACAGCCTCCATCCTGTCGGATGTTTTCGGGGGAAACACCTCAAATGATAAGGTTACTTCCTTGTTTTTCAATATGTCAGCTATTTTCATGAGACACCTCTCTTATCATCGTTCGCATAAGATCTATTGTTTACAATGGACTACGGCATCATCCGGAATATTTATATGTAAATTGTTCCATCGCTCCTGCGTGCCATTATAATAAATATTTATCAGATTATCAGATTCGTCAAAGATATCCGCTCCTGCCCTGGTCAGGGTGGACGGGATCGAAACGCTCTTTAATTTATAACAGTAGGAAAAAGCATAATCCCCGATCGTCTGTACCCCTTCAGGGATGGTGACCGAAGCCAGTCCCGATTCCATGAAGGCCTCTTTCCCTATGGTTTTTACACTTGACGGTATGGTGACGGATTTCAGTTTATAGCATGAATCGAAGAGCGATTCACTGATCGTATTCAGGCCGGTGGGAAGGGTGACCGTTTTCAGTCCGGTATAACGGAATGCTTCGGCCTCTATGCTTCTTACCCCTGAGGGGATCTTAAGGGAAGACATCCTGATGCAGTTGATGAATGCCGCTCTGCCGATGGTAGTTACACTGCCGGGAATACTTACGGAGGTAAGGTCATCACAATCTTTAAAGGTATTTTCCCGGATCACGGTAATCTTTCCCGGAATAACGATTTTTTTCAGACCGGTGTCAGCAAATGCCTCCTTGCCGATGTCAGTCAACCCGTTGGGAAGGGAAACATTTTTAAGTCGGAGAAATCCTTTGAAAGCCTTGTTGCCGACAGATGTGATCCCTTTTCGGATGACAACTTTCTTCACTACCTTTTTTCCGCCGGCAGGCTTGGTCATCTTGCCTTTTCCCTTGATGACCATCGTTTTCTTCTTAATGGTATAGGTTGCTTTTTTGCCGCATTTTCCCTTTGATGCAGCCTTCGCTTTATTTGCAGCATGAACATTTCCGGAGAGCACCAGCAATATACATAGCGCCAGGATCCAGGCTCTTTTCTTCATGTTGACCTCCTCATATGAACCGTTATGGATTCCAGTTATATCCGAATTCTATCATGCCGATTTACCGGACGTCAACAATGTTGTACAGCGACCGGGGCCGGAAGGAAAAAAAACGGCTTTGGAATCTTCATTCCAAAGCCGGCTTGTCTGTAATATGCAATGAATAAGATATCTGCGCGGTCATCGGTCTTCCCGGAAATAGGGCAGACCCAGACTGGCAGGTGGCTGGTTTTCTTTCTTGTTTCTCATACCCGTGATGACCAGAACGATGATCGTGACGATGTAGGGAAGCATCTTGTAGAGCTCCTTGACCGCGATATGGGATCCGGTTGGGATAAACAGATATAAAATGTACAGTCCGCCGAAGAGCATGGAAGCAAATACAGCGATATTGGGTCTCCAGATGGTGAAGATTACCAGGGCGATGGCCAGCCATCCCCTGTCCCCGAAGGCGTCATTGGACCAGACTCCGCTGGCATAATCCATTACATAATAGAGCCCTCCGAGGCCTGCGATCATGGACCCGATACACACGGACATGTATTTATATTTCGTAATATTGATTCCGGCGGCATCTGCCGTGGCAGGGTTTTCACCGATAGCCCTGAGCTCCAGCCCTGTTCTGGTGCGGTTCAGCACATAGGATGTGCCGAAGGCGATAATGATGGCAATATAGGCCAGGAAGCCGTAGGACAGGAATACCTTCCCAAACCATCCCATATTTTTTGCGAAAGGCAGGGATTTGCTGAAATACTCACTTGTCCTGGAAAGGGCAATTGAAGGAACCTGGCTTCCGGTCAGCTTGATGAGAGAACCGCCGAAGAAGTTTCCGAATCCGACACCGAAGGTGGTCATGGCAAGACCAGTAACATTCTGGTTTGCCCGAAGGGTTACGGTAAGGAAACAGTACAGGAGTCCCATCAGAAGGGATCCGGCCAGACAGCAGATCAGGGGAATCAGGATGGCTAGAGCCGGATTGAGGGTACCGTCGGTAGTACGCTCATAGATGAAGGATCCGATGACACCGGAGATCGCGCCCACATACATGACACCCGGGATACCCAGATTCAGGTTTCCCGCCTTTTCTGAGATGGTTTCACCGGTGCATCCGAACAGAAGGGGGATGGCCTGTGCGACGGCACGGGGAATAAAACTGATCAGATCAAACATTATTCAATTCCCTCCTTTCCTGCTTTCTTCCGGAAACTTAATTTATAGTTGATGAAAAATTCACTTCCTATGATAAAGAAGAGGATGATTCCGGCAAGTATATCACCGAAAGACTGGTTCAGCTGATACATTGACGAAATCTCACTGGCGCCACGCTCCAGGAATCCCAGCAGAAAGCTGGATAAGATCATTCCGCCCGGATTGAAATGGGCCAGCCAGGCCACCATTACTCCCAGGAAGCCACGGCCTCCGGCAAGGGTCGTCGTGATGGTATGGTCCGTTCCCGCCACCATAAGAAATCCCGCAAGTCCGCAGACGGCTCCGGATAAGAGAAGGGTACGGAGGATGACCCGGCCTACTCTGATTCCCACGTATCTGGCAGTGGAAAAGCTTTCTCCCACGACGGAGATCTCATAGCCATGTTTGCTGTATTTTAAATAGATATGCATGGCAACCGTCACAATGGCAATGATCAGGATATTCAGAAAATATTTGTTCACCACCACCGGCAGCCATCCCTGCATATCATTCTGATTGATGATACCGACTTTTCCGGACCCTTTGGGAACTTCCCACACGATAACAAAATAAGCCACCAGCTGGGTCGCCACATAGTTCATCATCAGGGTGAACAGTGTCTCATTGGTATCCCATTTGGCCTTGAAGAAGGCCGGAATACCTGCCCAGATCGCTCCGGCAGCAAGGGATGTCACCAGCATGACACCGATGAGAACGGGCTGGGGAAGATCTTTAAAATAGATCATACATGCTGCGGTCACGAGGGCACCGATCAGTACCTGCCCCTCCCCGCCCAGGTTCCAGAACTTCATCCGGAATGCCGGGGTTAGTGCCAGGGAAACGCAGAGCAGGATCGCAACTTCCTTGCCCAGGATCCATATCTTACGCTGGGTTCCGAATGCCCCTTCAAACATGGTTCCGTACACACTTAAAGGATCAAGACCGGTGGTTAAGGAAGTGATGACCGCACAGATCACCAGAGCCAGAACGATCGCGAGGATCCTTACTCCCCAGGACTGATACCACTCCATCTGTTTTCTTTTTGAAATATGAAATAACGGTTCTTTATTCTTTATTGCTGTTTTATTCGTATTACTGCTCATCTGAGGCTTCTCCTCCCAAACTGGTCATCATCATTCCGATCTGTCTCTTGTTGGCAGAGGGACCGTCCACAATACCGCTCACCTTCCCGCCGCAAAGAACCAGGATCCTGTCACAAAGTTCAAGCAGAACATCCAGATCCTCACCGACATAGATGACGGCAACACCATTCTTTTTCTGTTTGTTGATCAGATCATATATGGTGTAGGAGGAGTTGATATCCAGACCTCTTACAACATAGGCAGAAAGCAGTACGGTAGGAGAAGAGGAGATTTCCCTTCCGACCAGGATCTTCTGCACATTTCCTCCGGAAAGTCTGCTGACAGGTGTGGTAAGTCCGGAAGTCTTGACATCCAGTTCATTCACCACCTTCTGGGCCAGCTCCTTCGGTGTTTTCTGGTCCGTAAATACGCTTCGTCCCTTACGGAAAGACCTGAGCATCATGTTGTCGGTAATATCCATGTTGGCAACCAGTCCCATACCGAGACGGTCTTCCGGAACGAAGGACAGGGCAACACCTTTTGCCGCGATCTCAAGCGGACTTCGATCGGTGATATCCTCCTCGGTCCCGTCGTCATTGATATAAGTGATGGTACCTCTCCGGGCTCTTTTTAGTCCGGCGATGGATTCCAGCAGTTCCTTCTGCCCGCAGCCGGAGATTCCGGCAACTCCAAGGATCTCTCCCGCATAGGCTGTAAATGAAACATCATCCAGCTTCAGGACTCCGTCCCTGCTTCTGACACGAAGGCCTTCCACCCGGATCCTCGGCTTTACATTCTGAGGCTCGGGGCGCTCTATGTTCAGTTTGACCTCGTGGCCTACCATCATATTTGTCATTTCCTGGGCATTGGTCTCTTTTGTGATCATATCCCCGATGAAACGACCTTTTCTCAGGACTGCCACACGGTCTGACAATTCCTCCACTTCATGAAGTTTATGGGTGATGATGATAATGGCTTTCCCGTCCTCCCGCATATTGCGGAGAACGGCAAACAGCTTGTCCACCTCCTGGGGGGTCAGAACTGCCGTGGGCTCGTCAAGGATCAGGATATCGGCACCACGATACAGCACCTTCACGATCTCTACCGTCTGTTTCTGTGAAACAGACATATTGTATACCTTCTGGTCCGGGTCTACATCAAACCCGTAGTTCTCACAGATTTCACGGATCCTTTCCGATGCTTTTGCCAGATTCAGCCCGCCCGGTTCTTTCAGGCCAAGCACGATATTCTGCGCTGCCGTGAATACATCCACCAGTTTGAAATGCTGATGGATCATACCGATCCCGTAATTGAATGCCTCATGCGGAGAGCTGATGGATACCGGATTTCCGTCGATATAGATCTGACCGCCGTCCGGATAATAAATACCCGAAAGCATATTCATCAGTGTCGTCTTCCCGCTCCCGTTCTCCCCGAGAAGGGCCAGGATCTCCCCACGGTATATATCCAGGTTGACCCCGTCATTGGCCTGGACCGTTCCGAACACTTTCTTTATATTTCTCATGGAAACTGCAGCTTGTCTGTCTCCCATTATGAATCACACCCTCTCTTCTCATTTGCCTGTCCCGGCACAGCTTCAGGCAGCCTCCCGTCCGGAGCAGTCCCGGGGCAAGCAAATCAGGTAAGAAAGCCCCGGATATGCCGGGGCCTTCCTGACTATCAGCTTGTTGGTCTAAACATGGTTTCTACAAGATGTACCACTACTGATTTCTTCTTTAGAATTTTGTATCAAGCAGGTTGATACCGTCGATCTGAAGATCGAAATAAGGAGCGGAACGGAACTCGGACTCATGGAAGTAACCCTCAGAGATAACTTCTGTGTCTCCCTCGTATGCTTCGTCGGTATCTACATCAGCCATATAGCTGTCAAGTGCTTTTCCGCCTACGGTGAAAGCAGTGGTATCAAATACATGAACTTCGCCTGCTTCAAGTTTGCCTTTGATTTCGTCGATCTTCTCCTGGGTACCTGCTGCTGCAGCTTTCTCGTTAACCTCTGTCAGCTCAACGGAACCTGTCTGAAGAGTTCCTGTCCAGTCTGTATCGATGGCTGTTCCGTCCATGGCTGCCTTGATGGCATACTCATAGTAAGGAGCCCAGTTGATCCTGGAAGAAACAATAAATGTATTCGGGCAGGAATCAACGGTAGAACCATTGTAGGATACGTCCGGAACTCCGGCTTTCTCACAGGCAGTAGGAGCTCCCATGGAGTCTGCATGCTGGCTGATCAGAACACATCCGCCGTTGATCAGCTTGGTTGCGCCTTCTTTTTCAGCTGTCTCATCATACCAGGAACCGGTAAATGTTACGTCCATTGTAGCGGTCGGGCAGATGGAGCGTGCGCCTAAGAAGAAGGAAGTATAACCGGAAACAACCTCTGCGTAAGTGTAAGCGCCGACATAACCGATCTTGGCTTCTTCTGCCTTGATGGTTCCGGCTTCGATCATCTCGTTGAGCTTCATTCCTGCAGCTACACCGGCAAGGAAACGTCCTTCATAGATGGACGCAAATGCATTGTGATAGTTGTCAAGTCCTTCTGTATGGGCTTTTGTTCCGGTAGAATGGCAGAACTGAACATCCGGATATTCCTTGGCAGCCTGGATCAGATAATCCTCATGGCCGAAAGAGTCCGCAAAGATGATTCCGCAACCGGCATCTACCATCTCTTCAGCTGCATCAAAGCATTCCTGGCCTTCAGGGATATTTGTCTTGATGATGTAGTTCTCTTCACTGATTCCGAGAGCCTCACATGCTTCCTTGGCACCATTGATGAAGTTCAGGTCATAGGTTGAGTTCTCGTCATGAAGACAGATAAAACCAACCTTGATGGACGCTGCTGCATCACCGGCAGCCTCAGTACTCTCACCGCTGCCGCCTTTTCCGCTGTTTCCGCCGCAGCCTGAGAGAACCGTCATAACGGCCAGTGCCATAACTAACAGTAACACCAAACTCTTCTTTCTCATTTCTTAATTCCTCCTAAAATAGAACAGGTGTTATGACAAACGGGCCCTTTTCCCGTTTACCTAAAAAATGTATCATAAAGACGCATTGTGCGTCAACATGAATGAATTGAATGATTTAATCTTATCAGCGATCAGATCTGGCAGAAGGTCAGTTTATCATCCTCCATGGACTCGATACAGGCAAGGGATTCGATGCGGATCCCCCTGCGCCGCAGGGCATCGCCGCCGCCCTGAAAACGCTTCTCGATGGCAACTGCCGCACCGGTCACCTCCGCGCCTGCCTGGCTGCAGAGATCCACAAGTCCGTTCAGGGCATTTCCGTTCGCCAGGAAGTCATCCACCAGGAGAACACGGTCATCTGCCGTCAGATAATCGTTGCTTACCACGACATTGTAATCCATCCCATGGGTAAAGGAATGTACAGAAACGGAATAGATGTCTCCGTCCACATTACTGGTCTTATGCTTTTTGGCAAACACAACAGGAACCTTCATGAGCATCCCTGCAGCTGCCGCAATGGCGATGCCGCTGGATTCGATGGTCAGGATCTTATTGGTCCCCGAACCTTCAAACAGACGGGCGATCTCTTCCCCGATCTCATATAAAAAAGCCGTGTCGATCTGCTGATTCAGGAAATTCCCTACTTTCAGTATACCTCCCGGCAATATCTGTCCCTCTTTACGTATTTTTTCTTCCATCCGAAGCATTTTCCAGGTCTCCTTTTAGATCAATAAGAAAAACAACACCCTAAAAAAGGTATTTTGCGCCTTATAATAAGATGTTATACAAATTTTTTCTCAAAGTCAATTGACAAGGTAACCAAAGGTGAAGCAAAAAAAGGTACCGTCTTTGACGATACCTTACCCGAATATCTTTGATATCATTGCCTTATATGACTTCTTTTGTTAGTTTCCTGAGCACCGCGTTCTTTCTGTCCATCCAGCCGCCTTTGAAGTATTCACAGGCTAAAAGATCTTTGGCCAGATAGTCTGTCGGATGATCCCTGACAGCGATGGCGCGGCATCCTCCGCAGCAAGCCTCCCTGTATTCGCATTCTTTGCATTCCGGGTTGTGCTCCATGTAGTCGCTTATCCTTAAATTGATGATATCCATATAGAACGACTGATTGTCCAGAATTTCCTCCAAGGGAGTTTCCAACATGTTGGGGAACTGTTCCTCGATCGGTCCACCTACCATGCTCATGCATGGCAGTATATTGCCCTTCGGGCTTACATACATCTCGCGTCTTACATGGCCGCACATGGTCGCCTTGCCGAAATACTTTTCCTCGATATCCTTCTCAAAAAGTGCTCTGGCCCTTTGTCTGTTAAGATCATAGGTAAAAAAGCCTTCCATAGTTATATTAAGCGGCTTGCCATCCTCGAAATAGTAAGGGATATAGTTCAGATAAGCCTCATAGACCTCACTGTTGGTAAGATAGTGTTCCGGCTGATCTGCCCACTCGCCCTGAGGAGAAGCGTTTCCGATCTTCATGCCGCTTACTCCCAGGGAAGCCATGAGATTAACTGATTCCCGGATGCTTCCGACACTTTCCTTACAGAGCACCATCGAAACAGAAGTTTTGATCCCTCTGTCCCTGCAACGCTTAAGGGCGTCGATCACCGTCTGTTCTGCGCCGGGTACTCCCCTCATCCAGTCGTGATGGCCTATGCCGTCAAAACTGAACTGGATGGACGGGTACATACGGCGTTCTTCAAGTTTATCCATGAAATCATCGGTGATGAGAAGCCCATTGGAAAACAGCGTTGGGATGGCAATTCCTCTCGAGTGGATCTCATCCACCAGATCCCAGAAATCACTTCTGACCATGGGCTCTCCGCCTGTCAGGTTGAGATTGTGTATCCCGCAGCGCTCAAAAGCATCCAGCATGGTCATGAGCTGTTCCCAGCTGGGTTCTCCCTGGGCAGCGTGTGGCGCAGACATGAAGCAATGCTTGCATTTGTAGTTGCATCTCCCCGTAATGGACCACTGTACGGACTCCTTGAACCGCGCAGGATAGAAACGGTATTCCTGATAAGGAAGCAGTCCCTCGCCATCTTTTGCATTACGTATTAAAAATTTCTGTTCCCAGTGTTCATAAAGTTTCCTCTGCTCCTCCGTCAAAGCTTCCCAGTCGATGTCCGTCTCCCCGTCACAGGCGGAGAGCAGTTCCCATTTTTCTTTTGTAAAGAACTCCGTTCTGGGCATATGTATGTTCTGGGCAGCGTAAGGCAAAAGCTTCCAGCCTCGAAAAGCATATGCCGGCATCAGAATGTATCTGCGTTTATCGTTTCCCATGACTTATTCTCAGAATTACTATCCTTTCAGATCGATGCCCTAGTACATGTACTCTTCCCACTTGCCTTCTCTTCTGTTGTAGCGGAACTTCTTTCCGCATTCGCGGCACTGGTATATATGTACCATAGCGTTGCTCATGCCAGAGAGGTGCTCCCACTGGACGGTGTATGGCGCGCCGCAGTAGATGCATGGTTGGTTGCAAGGCTCATCAAAATAGGAAATGTTGACAAAATCGCACCCGCCGTCCGTACCCCAGCAGCTGCTGCCGGGCTCGACGGTGCCCGCACAGCCGTCCTGAATCCAATGTCGATACGTCACCCCGCCTGCCACGGCATCCAGCTCGTCAATAGACAGTTCTTTGCCGTCAGACACGCGAAGTTCCTTTACCTTCTCAAAGGTCTTTTGCGCTTCTTCAGCATTTGTTTCAACTCCGGCATCTTTCATGATACCCATGACCTCTTCCACGCTGTTTGCTTTTAATAACTTGGCTTCAATTTCTTTTCTTGTTTCTGTCATTTCTTTTCCTCCATAAAACTATAACGATGGTATATTTATATTTATCAGTTCTGAAATGAGATCAACGGGATCCCTCCCGGTATTAACATTTATGATATTCTATATGCTTTTTAAGCATTTCACTGACCCAGGCTGTAAGCTTTTCG
>CAJGDH010000058.1 GCA_904502145.1 uncultured Eubacterium sp. | reverse complement strand
GGTCTCAGACCGTAGAAATAGACATGACTTTCCAGCTTGGAGACATCGTTGTAAGCCTGAAAATGTTCACAGTAGTCCTCATAGACACGGGGATAGAGAGCATAGCTTAAGACCTTCTGCTCCATGACATCTTCCCGCTCCATGGATTCCATATAATAGTTTTTCTTAAGATGTTCAGCGATCTTCGTAAAATCCACCTGGGGAAGCAGGCTGCCCGGTCTTACCGTAATGGCAGGCTGCCCGTCCAGAACCATCTCCCGGAAAGCTTCAGGGAAGCCGCCTTCCGGCTGCCCAAGCATACCTCTCATGTATCTGACCACGGATTCCGGGTAGGAAAGGTTTCTGCCCTTCTCATAGATATTCTCTTCCGTCAGGCCGTTTCGCAGCATAAAGATCGCCAGATCGCCACATACCTTGGATGTGGGCGTCACTTTGATGATATGCCCCAGGATGCTGTCTGCCTCCTTATAGAGTCTGCAGATCTCCGGCATACGGTCCTCAAGGCCCATGGATGCCGCCTGTTCCTTAAGGCTGGAATACTGGCCTCCCGGAATCTCCTTGTGATAAAGATCAATGTTGGGGGCCTTCAGGCCGGTCTCAAAGATCCGGTAGACCTTCCTTTCATGTTCATAGTAACGGTCCAGGACGTCCAGACCTTCCTGACCGATCATGGGATCCCTCTCGGTTCCCCTGAGGGTTTCCGCCAGAGCATTGAAGGACGGCTGACTCAGGATCGAACTCATGGAACCGATGGCGCAGTCCACGATATCCACTCCGGCTTCCGCTGCCGTCAGATAAGTGGCGATCCCGTTTCCGGCCATATCATGGGTATGAAGATGGATGGGGGCGGAAACTTCTTCACGAAGGGCACTGATCAGTTCTTTAGCCGCATAGGGACGCAGCAGACCTGCCGGGTCCTTCACGCAGATCAGCTGACAGCCCTCGGCTTCCAGTTCCCTGGCCATCTTCAGATAATATTCAAGGGTGTATTTATTCTCTTTCGGATTGAGGATGTCCCCGCTGTAACAAAGGGTACCCTCGGCGATCTTCCCGTTTTTCAGGACCTGCTCGATGGGAAGCTTCATATTTTCGATCCAGTTATTGGAATCAAAGATACGGTATATATCCACTCCGCGGTCGCTGGAAACCTTGATGAATTTCTCCACCACATTGTCGGGATATGCACCGTAACCCACCACGTTGGATCCGCGGAGAAGCATCTGGATCATCACGTTGGGCATCCTTTCCCTCAGCAGATCCAGTCTCTTCCAGGGGGATTCCTTCAGGTAACGGTAGGCGGTATCATAGGTGGCCCCGCCCCAGCATTCGACGGAGAAGGCATCCTTCAGATAAAGATTGACCGCCCTGGCCGCCCCGGCCAGCTCCTTTGTCCTCATCCTGGTGGCCAGAAGGGACTGCTGACCGTCCCTCATGGTGGTATCTGTAATGTATAGTCTGGGATTACGGCGTATACGGCGGATAAACTCATCCGTCCCCAGCCGCTTCCACTCGTCCCTCATCCCGTGTACGGGTTTGGTCTCATCGATTTCCGGGACGATCCTGTCCTCTATAAAGGGTTTCTCACCGTAATTCACATTGACCATCTTATTGGCCAGGAATTCAAGAATCTTCGTCGTACGGTCAAGATTGTTATGAAGGTCGAAAAGTTCCCTTGTCTCATCGATAAAAGTTGTATAGCATTCTCCCCGGCTGAAAACCGGATGATTGAGGACATTGATCAGGAAACCGGTATTGGTCTTCACACCGTGTATCCGGGATTCCTTCAGGGCCCTTATCAGTTTGCGGATGGAATTCTCAAAGGTGCGGGAATGACTGACGGTCTTCACCAGAAGGGGATCATAATAGGAGGTGATGACCGCGCCTGTGTAAGTATTTCCGTCATCATACCGGATACCGGACCCTGAACCGGACCGGTAGAAATCGATCTTTCCGTAATCCGGCAGAAAATGATTTGACGGATCCTCCGTAGTGACTCTTGCCTGGATGGCGTATCCGTCACATTTCACCTGGTTCTGGGAATAGATATGTATGGTCTTGCTGTTGAGGGGATATCCCTGGGCGATCAGGATCTGGGTGGTCACAAGGTCGATCCCTGTGATCATCTCCGTGACGGTATGCTCTACCTGGATCCTGGGATTCATCTCGATAAAATAGGGCCTGTTCTCTTCGTCCACCAGGAATTCCATGGTCCCGGCATTGGAATAACCCACCCTGCGGGCCAGTCTTTTGGCACTGTCCATGATCTTCTTCCTGGTATCTTCCGGGACAGACCAGGCCGGAGCGAATTCTATGATCTTCTGATTCCGGCGCTGGACAGAGCAGTCCCTGTCGTAGAGATGAACGATATTACCATAGTTGTCCCCCAGAATCTGTACTTCGATATGTTTGGGATGTATCAGGTATTTTTCCAGGAAGAGTTTGGATTCCCCGAAGGCCCTCTTGGATTCGTTGCTGGCCTTCTCAAAGGCTTCCTCCATCTCGCCGGCATGTTCCACCAGGCTCATTCCCCGGCCGCCTCCTCCGTTGGAAGCTTTCAGCATGACCGGATATCCGATCTCCTCGGCAAGCCGTTTTGCCTCCTCAGCATCACTGAGGGCATGGTCACAACCCGGCAGGATGGGGACGGAGGACTCCTTGGCCGCCTGTTTTGCGGAGATCTTGTCCCCCATGATATTCATGGCAACAGATCCTGGACCGATAAAGGTGATCCCGTTTTTCTCACAGGCCTCGGCAAACTCCGGGTTTTCCGACAGAAAACCATATCCCGGGTGGATCGCATCCGCCTTTTTCTCCCTGGCGATCCGGATGATCTCGGGAATATCCAGATAGGCGTCCACAGGTCCTTTATTTGTCTTTAAGGGATAGGCTTCATCCGCCCTTGAGCGGAACATGGCGAAGCGGTCTTCCTTGGAATAAACCGCTATGGAGCCTATACCGAGTTCACTTAATGACTGAAAGACCCTGACGGCGATCTCGCCCCGGTTGGCCACCAGAACCTTCTTGAATCTATGTATCTCGTTAACCATCTGTTACCTCCATCATCCATATTAGGCAGACTTCAATAGTGCGGTCAGATACTGATCTGACCCCTGTAGACTTATCTTAAAATTATAACATAGATAGCCTTTGTTTACCACATAAGATAGTGTCTCGTTTGCGAGACACTCGCGCCGAGTGCGGTCGCTTTAGCGACATATTTCTTATCGCGCGAGTGCGCATCCACAGCGGAGTGTTTTATTGTTGAATAGGAAATGGAATTTCCTATTCAACAATAAAAGCTGCCACGTCGTGACAGCTTTTATCTTTAAGTCATATATCTTTATTCAGGTTCCCCGGGCAAGATCCCGGCTTCTTTGAGGGCTACTGCCTGTCTGATCAGTTCAACACTGCCGTCGATCCCAAAGACGGAGCTGTTGACGCTAAGATCATAATTCTTCAGCTCTCCCCATTTCCGTGAAGTGTAATAGTTATAATATCCGGATCTCTGTTTATCCATCCGGATACATTCGTCCTTCACCTTGTCCAGCGGGATCCCCCGTTCTTCGTGGATCCTTTCTTTCTTGAAGGACATGGGCGCGTGAATAAAGACACTCATATGGTTCTCGAAATCTTTCAGGGCATAGTCGGCACACCGGCCGACGATAACGCACGGTCCCTCGGAAGCGATCCGTTTGATACTGTCAAAAGCCGCCAGGAATACCTTCTGGTTAAGCGGCATATCGAAGGAGGCAGCATTGTAGCCCAGGGCATAGGGGTCCATGACCAGGGAATACAAAAAGCTTGTGGTGGGTTTTTCGTCAAAATTTTCGAACATTTCCTCACAGATACCGCTCTCTTTAGCCGCTCTTTTGAGGATCTCCTTATCGTAGAAGGGGACATCGAAGGATTCGGCCAGTTTCCTGCCGATCTCTCTTCCGCCGCTTCCGAACTGTCTTCCGATGGTAATCACTGTGTTCATTGCAACACCCCCTGATCAAATTCATTTATCTGAGATCATTCTACCATTTTTTGATGATTTGTGCAATTTCCGATCAAAATATGATCTTGCGTAGAGAAGATCCTCCCCCATCTGTTTCCTGAGGGCGTCAACTCCGTCAAACTTCAATTCAGCACGGTGAAAATGGATCAGTTCCACCTCGGCATATTCGCCGTAGAGGTCCCCCTGAAAATCGAAGAGATGGGTCTCGATCCCTTTCTGCGACCCGGATTCCACGGTAGGCTTCACACCGATATTGGTGATCCCCTCATAGGTCTTGTCCCCTATATGGACCAGGGAGACGTAAACTCCGTTGGGAGGAAGAAGCTTTATCTTTTCGGGAAGCTGATTGATGGTGGGGATATCTATGGTCCTTCCGAGAGCCCTGCCGTGAACGATCTGTCCGTAGACGGAATAATTCCGTCCCAGCAGCTTGGAGGCCTCCTCCATGTGACCGTATTCGATCAGCTCCCGTATTCTGGTACTGCTGATCTCCTTTCCCCGGTCACGGACTTTATCCAGCACCTGAAGGTGATATCCGTACTTTTCGGCTCCGGCACGCAGATTATGGATATTGCCGGACCTCCTCCGTCCGAAATGGAAGTCGCTTCCCACCACAATGACTTTGGCATCCACCTTTTTCACCAGTACATTTTCGATGAATTCCTCCGGGGACAAGGCGGCAAATTCTTTTGTGAAGGGATGTTCGATCATCACATCCATCTCCTGCTTCTCCAGAAAACGGCGTCTTTCGGTTTTGGTAAAGATCTGACAGTAGGATGTGTCACCGGTGATAGCTACCCTGGGGGGAACGTCAAAGGTGAACACAACACTTTTCAGACCGTTCTTTTCCTGTTTTTTCAATTCATTCAGAAGAAGCTGATGGCCCAGGTGGATCCCTTCGAATTTGCCCAGGGCAACAGCGCTGTTCTTCAATGAAAAATCTGATTGGTTAATATACTCCATATCTATATTCCTGTAAAAAATAATTTTTCCGGTCTGAGGATTCCCTGATCACCGGTTTTTCTGTACAACCCGATAAAATATCCTTCGTCATCATACACCCGATAGCGGTCTGCCAGGTCATTCCTGCTGTCCTCTAAAGAGACATCAGGGGCATCTTCACGGGAAATGTATTCCGGAGGCAGGGGATTTCCGTTCATCAGGAGGGATCTTCCCGACCGGCGGATGTGGATGGAGGGACAGAAGGGGAAAACGGAATCAACGGGCCTGATATAGTCTTCCAGCCTGCCTTCGTCCCTAAATTGTTCAACCTGATCAAGGGTCAGGGCATCCTCCAGGAAAAAGTCGGCCACCCTGGTCCTGACCAGTGAGGACATACATCCGCCGCAGCCGGCTTTCTCTCCGATATCACGGCACAGGCTGCGGATATAGGTGCCTTTGGAGCAGGTGACTTCCATGGTGATCCGCGGGAGGTCTGCCTCAAGGATCACGATATCGTCTATCCTGACCCTGCAGGGCTTGCGTTCGATCTCAATCCCTTCCCTGGCCAGTTCGTAAAGCTTCTTTCCACCTACTTTTTTGGCGGAATACATGGGAGGGATCTGGTCATAATCACCGACAAAAGAAGCGATGATCTCCCTGATCTCATCTTCTTCCACAGTCACATCGGACTCGCTGATCACCTGACCGAAGATATCTTCCGTATCGGTCTTTGTTCCGAGAAGAAGGGTCGTCCGGTAGGTCTTGTCCCAGCTTCCGATCAGGTCGCAGAGTTTAGTGGCCTTACCCAGGCAGACAGGAAGCACTCCTGTGGCTCCGGGATCCAGGGTCCCGGTATGTCCGATCTTCTTTTGTCCGACAATGCCTCTCAGCCTGGCCACCACATCATGGGAGGTATATCCGGCTTCCTTGGCAATATTAATCACACCGCTGATCATTGTTCTATATATCCTGTGTCGGCTCAGGATAAAGATCCCGGGCCTGTTGATAGTCAATAAGCTGCATCTCTGCCCTGGTGGCGATATTAGTCACGATATCATGCATATTTCCCGTCATGGTGCATCCCGCAGCCCTCACATGGCCGCCCCCGCCAAATTCAGCGGCGATCTGACTTACGTCGACAGCTTCATCCGACCGAAGGCTCACTTTGAAATCTCCTTCCCTGGTCTCATAGAGAAAGAGGGCAACATGGATCCCTTCCGTGACTCTCAGTTGGTCAATGATCCCGTCGGTATCTTTCTCACTGGCCCCGAGAAGCCGGAAATCCTTCTGATACAGGGCGGAAAAGATCATCCGCCCGTCCAGCATAAGGATGCTTTCGGTCAGCGCCTTCCCCAAGAGCTGGTTCTGCAGATAGGTTTTTCTGAAGAAGGTATCGTTGATGATCTTCTCCGTATTCAGACCGAAACCCATGAGCTTTCCTGCGGCGGTCATTGTCTCCAGGGTGGTATTGTTATGCTTGAATACTCCGGTATCGTGCACAATCCCCAGATAGAGGGCCTGGGCACAATCATAAGAGAATTCTCCGGAGCCGAAGAGTCTCCCGTCCTCAAAGAGGTAATAGAGGAGCTCACAGGTTGATGAACTCTCGGGGCAGACGACGGACCGGTCCCCGAAACCCTGATTGGTGATATGGTGGTCAATACAGACTGTGCGGGCTGCTTCCTCAAAGATCCGGGAAGCCCGGTTCAGTCTGTCGGGATCTGAGCAGTCGAGAGCGATGCACAGATCATAGACCACATCATCCTCATTCTCCTGGCGAATCTTATCCGCATGTTTCAAAAATAGGAATTCTTCGGGTATGGGGTCCAGATACACATCCACCGTCAGCTCCGGATACCGGTCAAGGAGCCAGGCTGATAAGCCCAGACAGGCGCCGACACAATCACCGTCCGGACGGATATGTCCGGAAACAGCGACCGTCTTTACCCCCTGAATGCAGTTGGTATAAGTGTTTTGTCCAAGCCTGTCAACATAATTCATCTGATCTGTCCTCTGCCTGATGTCTCTCAAGATCCTCCCTGATCACATCATCGATCCTGCGGGACATGTTGATGCCGTACTCGATGGACTGATCAGGAATAAAGCGGATATCCGGTGTGTTGCGCAAATTTATGCTCCTGGCAAGCTCACGCTTGATATAGCCGTGGGCACTCTTCAATCCTTCCAGAGTGTCCTGCTGTTCTTCCGGGGTACCAAGGACGCTGATGTAGGCTTTGCAGGTCTTCAGATCCGGCGCCACCTCCACCGACATGACGCTGGTCATGGGATGAATCCTGGGATCCTTGATCTCCCTGGAGATGATCCGGCTCAATTCCCTCTGCACTTCGGAATTGATCCTGGTATTTTTAACACTGTTCTTTCTCAAATTATCTCACCTTTCGTGTTAGCGGGGGATTTCCTCCATGACGAAACATTCCACATGGTCTCCCTCTTTCACATCATTGTATTTCTCAAAGACAAGACCGCATTCAAATCCTGATTTGACTTCTTTCACGTCATCCTTGAAACGCTTCAGGGAAGCAAGAGTACCTTCGTAGATAACGATACCGTCACGGACGATCCGGACCTGGGCCGATCTTGTCACCTGTCCGTCAAGGACATAGCAGCCGGCGATGGTTCCTACTCCGGAGGCCTTATAGATCTGACGGATCTCAAGGTGACCGATGATCTTTTCCTCGAAGACAGGATCAAGCATACCCTTCATGGCTGCCTCGATATCCTCGATGGCATTGTAGATGACGCGGTAGAGACGCATGTCTACCTTTTCCTGCTCAGCAACGGTCTTGGCCATGCTGTCCGGACGTACGTTGAATCCGATGATGATGGCGTTGGAGGCAGAAGCAAGGGTGACGTCAGACTCGTTGATGGCACCTACTGCCCCGTGGATGACCTTGATCATTACCTCTTCATTGGAAAGTTTTACAAGACTCTGTTTTACTGCTTCCACGGAACCCTGAACGTCTGCCTTGACGATCAGATTGAGTTCCTTGACATTTCCTGCCTGGATCTGGTCAAAGAGGTCATCCAGGGAAAGTCTGCTCTTGGTATCCTCGAGCATCTTTTCTCTTCCGTAAGCGATGAACTCATCCGCATAGGCGCGGGCTTCTTTCTCGTTGCCGTGGGCGATCATGACTTCACCGGAGAACGGAACATCATTGAGACCCAGGATCTCTACCGGAACGGAAGGACCTGCACTCTTCAGACGATCTCCCTTGTCATCGATCATGGCACGGACACGGCCGAAGGCATGGCCGATACTGATTGTATCTCCAACATGCAGGGTTCCCTTCTGGATCAGGATAGTGGCAACCGGGCCGCGGCCTTTATCCAGTTTCGCTTCAATGACAAGACCTCTGGCTTTCCGTTTGGGATTGGCTTTCAGCTCCATCACTTCCGCGGTGAGGGTGATCATTTCCAGAAGATCTTCGATCCCCTCTCCGGTCTTTGCGGATACGGGAACAAATACCGTGCTTCCGCCCCAGTCTTCTGCGATCAGTCCGTATTCCGTAAGTTCCTGTTTTACACGGTCAACATTAGCGCCTTCTTTATCGATCTTGTTAACGGCAACGATCACTTCTACTCCCGCTGCCTTGGCATGGTTAATGGCCTCAATGGTCTGGGGCATCACACCGTCATCTGCCGCTACGACAAGCACGGCGATATCCGTTGCCTGGGCTCCACGCAGCCTCATGGATGTGAAAGCTTCATGTCCCGGAGTGTCGAGGAAAGTGATCTTTTCCCCGTTGATATCCACAACATAAGCACCGATGTGCTGCGTGATCCCACCGGCCTCCCCGGCGGTCACATGAGTGGAACGGATACGGTCAAGAAGTGATGTTTTACCGTGGTCTACGTGTCCCATGACACAGATGACCGGAGGACGTCTTTCCATCTTGGATTCATCCTCATCCTCCTCCTTGAGGAGTTCCTCGATCACATCGACCTTGACTTCTTCCTCGGCGATACAGTTGTATTCCAGGGCCATCTCAGCGGCTTCCTCGAAGGGGAATTCCGTGTTGATGGTCACCATCTTTCCGCTCAGGAAAAGCTTTTTGATAATAGCAGCCGGCGCCACTTTACATGCTTCCGCCAAGTCTTTCAGAGATACCGGATCCGGGAGAGTGATGTTGCGGATCACCTCTTCCTTGGGCTCCTCCTTCTTGGGCGGTGGAACCGGTGCCGGTTTTTTGGCGGTCTTGGGTTTTCTGTTTACATTGTTCTTATTGAAATCTTCTTTTTTGGCATTATTCTTCCGGTTGTTTCTGCCGCGGTTCGCGCCGTCGCTGTTTCTGTTGTTTTCGCGATTGCTGTTCTCGCGGTTGTATTCCCGGTTGATGTCATGGCGGTTTCCCTTATCGGATCTGGAATCCTTCGTCGCGATGGCGCCGTCGGCATCCATCACCGGTTTACGGCTTCTTTCCCGGTTTCCGAAGTTTCTGTTTCCGCCTTCTGAATTACGGCTGTCACGCCCTGCGTTACGTCCGCCCTCGACATTACGGCCATCGCGGCTGAAGCTGCGGCCGCCCTCTGCATTACGGCCGTCACGGCCTGCGTTACGGCCGCCCTCAACATTACGGCCATCGCGGCCGTCTCGGCTGAAGCTGCGGCTGCCCTCTGCATTACGGCCGTCGCGACCTGCATTACGTCCGCCTTCAACATTACGGCCATCACGGCCATCGCGGCTGAAGCTGCGGCTGCCTTCCGGGCTACGTCCGTCACGGCTGCGGCCTGCAGTACG
>CAJGDH010000057.1 GCA_904502145.1 uncultured Eubacterium sp. | reverse complement strand
CAAGTGGTTAAGACACCGCCCTTTCACGGCGGTAACAGGAGTTCAAATCTCCTAGGAGTCATATGGCGCAGTAGCCAAGTGGTAAGGCAATGGTCTGCAACACCAGTATCCACCGGTTCAAATCCGGTCTGCGCCTCTTATGAAAAACTCAGATCTTTTGTTAAGAAAGATCTGAGTTTTTTTATTATCTATTTATTGTTTAAAGGTAGATATCGTATTTAAATAAAATATTAGAAATACCATAAAAATAATACCCGGCATTTATTTAGCCGGGTATTATTCACGAATCAATTCTTTTATTGAATCAATTTTCACAATTCTATTCTTCCGTCAAGAGCCCGGGACAGGGTCACTTCATCAATGTACTCCAGTTCCCCTCCGATGGGTACGCCGCTGGCGATCCGGGAAAGCTTCAGCCCATAGGGTTTCAGCTTTTTCGTGATGTACATGGCGGTGGCCTCCCCGTCCAGGCTGGAGTTGGTGGCCAGGATGACTTCTTTTATGTCGCCTTTCTGCACACGTTCTTCCAGTTCCCTGAAACGGATATCATCGGGGCCCTTTCCCAGACTGGGAACCAGGGATCCCTGAAGGACATGGTAGACACCGTAATACTGTCCGGTCTTCTCATAGGCAGCAAGGTCCTTGGTCTGTTCTACCACCATGATGGTAGAGTGGTCCCGTCTGTCGCTGGAACAGATCGGGCAGACCTCCTCATCGGTGAGGGTGCAGCAGATCTTGCAGTAACGGATGTTTTTCCGTGCCGTGACCAGAGTGTCGGCAAGATGCTCCACATGCTCTTCCGGCATATTGATGATATGGAAAGCAAGGCGTTGGGCCGACTTTCCTCCGATACCGGGCAGGCGCTTCAGCTCGTCGATCAGATTGGTGATATGTTTGCTGTAATAGTTCATCAGAACCCGAATCCTCCGCCTAATCCTGCAGTAAATTTGCCCAGCTGAGCCTGGCTGTCCGCCTCCATGGCGCGGAGAGCTTCATTGGTTGCCGCAATGATAAGGTCTTCAAGCATCTCGATATCATCGGGATCCACGACTTCCTCTGCAAGCTTTACGGAAGTGACTTCTTTTTTACCGGATACGGTAACGGTCACAACACCGCCGCCGGCACTGGCTTCGTATGTCTTCTCTTCCAATGCTTTCTGTGTCTCTTCCATCTGACGCTGCATCTTCTGTGCCTGCTTCATCAGATTGTTCATATTTCCCATTCCTCCGGGAAATCCACCTCTTTTTGCCATATTTGATTCCTCCGTATATTAAATGTTAAGTGACTGATCATAGGAGATAGTATCTATACAAAGATACCATATTTATTCTTCTTCGTCCACTTCCACCTCCACCAGATGAATGGAAGAAAGATTGATGGGCGATACGCCGGATCTTCGGACAGTGTCTTCAGTGACACACTGGAAGCTGACCTGTTTTTTTGTCTGCTCCGCCACCATATCCGACAGAAGATCAAGGTTTTTATGGTTGTCCCTCTCGAAATATCCTTTATATACCCCATCTTCCTCCTTGAAAATGAGAAGAAGTTTGTCGCTGTCTTCGGAGACAGCCACCCTGGCTTTGCCAAGCTGAATACTCATGGGTTTGGAAAGACGGCTGATAATGCCCTTCCATCCGGCTGCGATCTTCTTAAGATCGGCGGCCTGGGCAGGGGAAAACCGCTCACTGAGAGCATTTTCCGCCTGTTCGCCCGACAGGATACGTCCATGGGAGGATGTCCTTCCCTGGGGACCTGCCTGTCCCTGCCCTGTACCTTCCCGGTACCCGCCTGTCTGCAGAAGGCCTGCCTGGTCCGCGGGGATAAGGACGCTTTCGTCAATCCTGTCCTCCAGGACTCTCAGCCGTTCTTCCAGGCTTTCGGTGTCAGATTCCATCTGCGGATGGCACAGTTTGATGAAGCCCACCTCCGTCAGGACCCGTTTCTGGGTGGCATAGCGCAGCTGGTTGGACAATTCGGACAGTACGCGGATGAAACGGAGAAGGGTCTGATTCTCTATTTTACGGCTGTCTTCCCGGAGACCGGCGATGGTTTCCGTGGACATCTCCAGGTTATCCTCCCCTGCGTGGGGGTCTTTGAGGATAAGAAGATTCCGGAGATACCAGATAAAATCGGACAAAAACTGGCTCAGTTCCTGGCCCTCACTGATCCCCCGGTCAATGATCTTCAGGACTTCCCCGGTCTCCCGGTTCAGTATCCGTTTCAGAAGGTCCCTGAAGATGGCGGTATCCACCGTCCCCAGGACTGAGAGAACATTATCGTAGGTCAGGGTCTGGCCCAGATAGAAGGAAATGCACTGGTCAAGAAGACTCAGGGCATCCCTCATGGAACCGTCTGCCACCCTGGCAATATAGGACAGGGCCTCGGGGGTGGCATCGATCTTTTCCTTTTCCATCAGGAGGGTCAGGTGTTTTGTGATCGTATCGATGGGAATCCGTTTAAAATCATATTTCTGGCACCGGGAGAGGATGGTGACGGGAATCTTGTGCTTCTCCGTGGTGGCCAGGATGAAGATGACGTAGGAAGGCGGTTCCTCCAGGGTCTTTAACAAAGCGTTGAAGGCACCCGGGGACAGCATGTGCACCTCATCAATGATATATACTTTATATTTTCCCGAAACCGGGGAGTACTGCACCTGTTCACGGATCTCCCGGACATTGTCCACCCCGTTGTTGGAGGCCGCGTCGATCTCGATCACATCCATGGATGCGGACTGATTGATGGCCTGGCAGGAGGGGCAGCAGTTGCAGGGGTTGCCGTTATCCGGATTCTCGCAGTTGACCGCCTTGGCGAAGAGCTTGGCAATGGAAGTTTTTCCGGTGCCCCTTGTTCCGCAGAATAAGTAGGCATGGCCGATCCGCTGGTAGATGATCTGATTGCGAAGTGTGCGGACGATGGCGTCCTGACCGCGGACTTCATCGAAATCCCGGGGGCGCCATTTCCGGTATAAAGCCATATAGGACATAGAGTCACTCTCCCTCGCTATTGTTTCGGGCAGGCCTTGAGAAGCTCCTTATAGATCTTCATGGCAAGTTCCTCAAGGTACATATAGTTGTTGAGCTCCGGGTTTTCAAGAACCATCTGGAGCAGGATATTCAGGATGGAGCCGATGGTCCTCCCGTCGGTGATGCCGATGGCTTTCAGGTCATTTCCGTTGATCTTAAGCTCCTTCAGGGACAGGCAGTCCCCGGCATCCATGATCTCCCGGTAGGCGGCGGCAGCTTCGCCCAGCTGCTTAAGCTTGTGCTCACGCATATAGTCACTTTGGGCAAGGACGTCGGCACGCATCACATCCACCAGATAGGGGAAGAGGGTCGGGGAGACCAGACTGATCACCCTCCGCAGGTTGCGCCGTCCCGAGGTCAGGGCATCCTGGAAGCGGGTGTCATGGTAGAGGATCAGGGTCCGTACAAGACGTATGGTATTGTTGTCGAAGCGGAGACGCTTCATGATGGACTCTGCCATCTCGGCACTCACTTTGTAGTGCCCGCGGAAATGGTCGATCCCCATCTCGTCCGTGGTCCTTGTGGACGGTTTTCCGATGTCGTGAAAGAGCATGGTAAGGCGGAGGACAGGGTTGGGATCGATCAGGCATATGGAACGGATAGTATGTTCACCCACCGTATAGCGGTGGTGGGGATTGTTTTGTTCTGTTTCCATCATCCGGTCGAATTCCGGGAGAAATACCGCCGTAAGACCGGTCTCATAAGCAATCCTTAAAGTGCCCGGGTGATCGGAGATGAGAAGCTTCAACAATTCCATCCTTATGCGTTCCACACTGACATTGGCCAGGGTGTCTGCTCTTTTCCGGATGGCTTCCAGGGTCTGATCTTCGATGGCGAAGCCGAACTGTCCGGCAAAACGGACCGCCCGCAACATTCTTAAGGGGTCTTCGGCAAAACGCTCATCGGGGTTTCCGACACAGCGGATAATGCCTTCCTCCAGGTCACTGAGGCCCCCCGCCAGATCCACCAGCCCTTCTTCCGGATGGTAGGCCATGGCATTGATGGTGAAATCCCGGTGAAGAAGATCTTCCTTCAGGCTGTCGGCGTAGGTGATGTCCGGTTCATTTTCCCCGCCGTTTACCTTTCCGATCCGATAAGTGGTCACCTCACAGCCCTCTTTCCCGATCATGACCGTCACGGTACCGTGAGCGATCCCGGTATCGATGGTCCGGGCAAAGAGTGCCTTGACCTGGTCCGGCCGTGCGGATGTGGTGATATCCCAGTCCGTGGGGGTCAGCCCCAGGATGGAATCCCGGACACAGCCGCCGACGACATAGGCTTCGAATCCGTTTGTATTTAATATGCGCAGACTCGCGTCCGCAGTTTTATTCATTTCTCTCTTCAATATAATCCCTCCCGGTCACGGCGGCTCTGGATGGCGTTCAGGATTGCCGCTTTCTGTTGTATGATATGCGTATTCATCAGGGACCTTGCTTTTTCTTCGTCACGGCTGAAGATGGCGTTCATCAGCAGCTCGTGTTCTTCCACCAGGTGATCTCTCACATCGGAAGTTTTGACGTATTCCATCCGGTAGCGGAAAAACTGTTCCCGCAGCCCGTTGATGATGTTGATAAGCCGGTCATTTTTTGTGGCATAGAGGATGGAATTGTGGAAATCCTCGTCTTTCTCGATGATCTCCACCATATCTTTCCCGCTGTCAATGGCTTTTTTGAAGCTGCGATGGGCCTCCTGCATGGCCTTTTTTCCGTCATCATCGATGCGGCGGCAGGCCAGCTCCACCGCAAACTCCTCCAGGGCGGACCGGACTTCTATGACATCCTGCAGGTCCTCCTCCGTGATACAGGCCACCTGGGCCCCCCTTCTGGGGATCATGGTCACCAGACCCTCCAGCTCCAGTTTGCGGATGGCTTCCCGGACAGGGGTGCGACTCACCCCCAGCTGGTCGGCCAGGCTGATCTCCATCAGCCGCTCTCCGGGGGAAAAATATCCGGTGATGATCGCCCGGCGGAGCGTGTTGAAGACCACATCTCTTAAGGGGAGATATTCATCGATGTTCATTTTTAATCCATTCTTTTTCATGAGCCTATCCCTTCCCCTCTGTCTGCCCCGGCATGGCGCCTGGGAAGTTTGTTAAAAGGACGGACGACATGGACCTGACGGATTCCTGTCTGCTTCCTGAAAAAGCGGGAAGCCTCCAGGGCTGCTTCCCTGGAAGAAAATATACCGAAAACCGTGGATCCGCTTCCGCTCATCAGAGAGTTCAGGGCTCCAAATCGAATCATCTCTTCTTTGATCGTGGCGATCTGAGGATATTCTTTGATGGCGACATCCTCCAGCACATTTCCCATGCGGGAAGTAACGCCGGTCAGGTCACCTGCCCGGATGGCATCCACCATCCCGTCGATATCCGGGTGGACCGTATCTTCATTTAAAGTGAGATGTTCGTAGATATATTTTGTGGAGATGGAGAAAGAGGGCTTCACCACCAGAAACCAGCAGGCAGGGATGGGGGGAAGAGGAGTCAGGATCTCTCCGATCCCCTCACTGAGGGCTGTTCCTCTCATGATACAGTAAGGGATATCCGCCCCCAGACCCGCAGCGTATTCCAGCAGGGTATCCTGGCGGATATTCAGATGAAAGAGCTGGTTCATGCCCACAAATGCGGCGGCGGCATCAGTGCTCCCGCCGGCCATTCCGGCAGCAACGGGGATGTGTTTGGTCAGCCGGATATCAACCCCCTCACTGATCCCGTATTTTTCCCGGATCAGGTCCACGGCCCGGTAGACCAGGTTCTTCTTGTTCACAGGAAGATAGGGAAGGTTGGTGGTCAGGCGGATCTCTCCGCAATCATTTTTCTCCATAGTGATCTGATCATACAGCTTGATCGTCTGCATGACCATCTTTACTTCATGATAACCATCCTCCCGGCGCCGGATGACGTCGAGGCCAAGATTGACTTTCGCGAAAGCGATTAATCCCAGGGAATTGTCCATAGTTCTTTCTCCGTGATGTATTAAATCTCTTTTATTACTGAATTGTACAAATTATGTATCTTGTATACAAAGATATTAGTATAAAATTGCCTGAAAATCAATGCGATTTTTGTGTTATAATGAGTAACAATATGGTAATAAACCAAGAGTTAAACGGAAGGAAGACAGAAATGGCTGAGAAAAACATACTGGTGATCATGGGAGGAAGATCTTCGGAGCATGAAGTATCCCTGGTTTCCGCAGTGACAGTGATCGAGAATATCGACACAAAGACCTATAACATCATCATGGTGGGCATCACCAAGGAAGGACGATGGAAGCTGATCGATTCAGTGGACAGCATCAAGGACGGAAGCTGGCTCAGAGGCCGGGTGGAAGTGGTCCTTTCCGCGGACACGGTGAACCAGGAGATCCTGCTGATCCACCAGGAGCAGTTTGAGAGGGTCCATATCGATGTGATCTTCCCGGTGCTGCATGGAATGAACGGGGAGGACGGAACCATCCAGGGTCTCTTCGAACTGGCCCATATCCCCTATGTGGGCTGCGGAGTCCTCGCTTCTGCCTGCTCCATGGATAAATTCTATACCAAGACCATCGTGGATTCCATCGGTGTCCGTCAGGCCCGCTATGTAGGAATCCGCCGATATGAGCTTGAGGACCTGGATGAAGTAATCAGCAGAATAGAAAATGAACAGGATTACCCGGTGTTTGTCAAGCCTTCAAAGGCAGGGTCCTCCCAGGGTGTCAGCAAGGCGGAGAACAGGGAAGAGCTGGTTGCAGCACTGAAGCTGGCAGCGGAGCATGATGATAAGATCCTGGTGGAGGAGACCATCCGCGGGCGTGAGCTGGAGTGCGCCGTCCTCGGCAGGCTCGAGCCTCAGGCATCCGGTGTAGGTGAGATCCTTGCGGCGGATGTTTTCTACAGTTACGAGGCAAAATACAACAACAGTGAGTCAAGGACCGTCATTGATCCGGAACTGCCGGAAGGAAAGGCCGAGGAGATCAGGGACAAGGCCGTGAAGATCTTCAAGGCCCTGGATTGCTCCGGACTCTCCCGGGTGGATTTCTTCCTTTCCGAGGACAATGAGGTAATCTTCAACGAGATCAATACTTTGCCCGGTTTTACTTCCATCAGTATGTACCCCATGCTGTGGGAAGCAAGAGGAATAAGCAAGCCTGAACTTATCCGGAACCTTATCAATCTGGCCATGGCAAGATATGATGAATAATTGTGAAGGAATCCTGAAGATCAGGGGGATTCGCAGGGAACCCGGACAGCATGGACAGACGGAATCTCTGCCGGATGATATCCATGAACAGGAGACGGGGGCAAGATTCCTCCGTAAAGACGGAAATCTGCACCTCTTTTACCGGGAAGAGACCGGGGAAGGAACTTTCTGCCGGAGCCGTCTTTCCATAAAGGATAAGGAGGTTATCCTGAGAAGGACTGTCCCGGGGGCAGGATCGGTCCCGACGGTTCTCCATTTCCGGGAGGGAGAGGCAAGGGTCTGTGACTATCCTACCGTGGCAGGACTGATGAAGCTGGAGACCAGGACCCGTTCTCTTCTTCTGACGGAATCGGACCATTCTCTGTCCCTGAAGATGGAGTATTCCTTATTCCTCCATGGGGAGAGGTTATCCGACCATGAGCTGACGGTTGATTTTTCAGATTAAAGGCTCCGGCGTCAAGAACGCCGAGGCGTTCCTGATGACATATGATGAATCAGTAACAATAACTATATAAATAAAAAAAGACAGCCATTTGTGAGCTCACATGGCTGTCTTTTGTATTTCCGGATATTAATTTTTTCCTCTTAATTTATTGAGGAGACCCTTCTTTTCTTCCTTTTCCACCGGTGCTTTGCGGAAGTTGTTGACACTTGTAATGTAGATCCCACTTACCATGGCTTGGATGGAAGCATTGACCGGAATCTGGTCATACACATCTTCATCAGCGATCAGGCTCATGATCTTCGGACCGACTTTAGCCTTCACTACCGGAACCTTCACACGTCTTGCACGCTTGGGACTCTGGTCGATCACGATCTGGGGCAGTCCGGAATCCTTAAAAGGAAGGCGCTTCTTATCGATGACCAGCATCGTTACTTTCTGGGCTGATGCCTGCAGTTTCTGTTTCTGTTCGTCCTGTTCAGCCTGCAGTTTTGAACCTTTTCTGTATAGGAAAAAGATCACGACACCGCCGACGGCAAGAATGATTAGGGTGATAATCCAGGGATTCATAGTTTGTCCTCCTGTATAAATGTATTCTGTAAAATATATTCAATAAAACAATATTAAAACAGTATCAGATCGAAATAATGAACGACAACTGACATTGTATCATCTTTTTCCCCGATTGAAAAGGAAAACTTTGATTTTCTTTTACGGAAAACAGGGGATCATGCCTCTGCAAGAGCCTCGGAGATACAGTCTTCGACGATCTGCTGAACCTGTCCCACCGCATTTTTCTGCTCCGGACGGGGAAGAGCACAGAGATCAAAGGGCTCTGCGAAAGTGATGGTCACATGGGAGGGCTTCATGGAGAAGCCGGGATTGTCCTCAAGCATGGCGGAAGTGCCGGTGATGGCCACAGGGACCACGGGCACCTTGGCTTTCTGTGCCATCTTAAGGCTGGCGGGTTTGAATTCCTTCATCTCGCCCGGTTTCCCTCTGGTTCCCTCCGGGAAGATAAACATGTTTGAGCCTTCCTTCAGATAGTCAGCGGCCTTAAAGATGCTTTTAAGCCCTTCCTTGGCATTGGTCCTGTCCAGGAAGATGCAGCGGATCAGTTCCATCCATCCACTGAGCCCCGGAATCTTCTTCAGGGAATCCTTGGCGATGAAGCCTGCCTTCTTCTCCTCCGGGAGGACTTTCTCAATGACGACAATATCGAAATAGCTGAGATGATTACCCGCGTAGAGGCAGGCACCATCCGGGAGATTTTCCAGGCCTTTTACCGTCAGGGTGGACCCGGACAGGTCGAAGATCCGGTTGACTGCCCTTGTGATATAGGTGTGGGAGATGCGGGCTGCTTCCTGCGGATCGGTCTTGGCAAGCCTGCGGAGCCGCATCCTCGCGGGGGTTGTGGTAAGCAGAAATCCCCCGAAATACGTTAAAACACGGAGAGTACGAAAATTCATAATACCTCCTTATCTTCCGAAGAGCCTGGTCAGGCTGAAAAGGTATTCCGCCGACCAGTCGGTAAAGAGTTCTTTCCCGGCACGGTAGGCCCAGTTGCCGTCAGCAACGCCGGGGACATTCATTCTGCATTCGCTTCCCTGACCGAAGACATCCTGAATGGGGATGATGGCGATCCTGGCCGGTGAACCCAGACAGGTGCGGATGAAATCCCAGTGGACGGAGGATGCATCCGTATTCATGTAGCGGCGCACCTTGTCCCTGGCTTTTTCGGAAGCCTTCTGGTACCAGCCAACGGAAGTGTCATTGTCATGTGTGCCGGTATAGCAGACGCAGTTGGCCGGCTGATTGTAGGGAAGATAAGCGCTGTCCTCATCCTCAAAAGCAACCTGGAGGATCTTCATTCCGGGAAGATCATAGCGGTCACGAAGTGCGCGGACATCATCGGTGATGATCCCCAGGTCCTCGGCGATGAGAGGAAGGTCTTCCCCGAAGTTGTCACGAACAGCCTCAAAGAAATCATCCCCCGGTCCCGGAACCCATTTTCCTTCCATGGCTGTCTCGGCACCTGCCGGGATTTCCCAGTAGCTTT
>CAJGDH010000056.1 GCA_904502145.1 uncultured Eubacterium sp. | reverse complement strand
TGATTTGACATTCCGGCTTTTGTAGTATATTATGATAAGGTCGCATAAAGCAGACATCAAAAAAGGTAAAAACCTGGACGGAGACAGTAGGCTTCCGTGGAAAGCTTCAGTGAGGCGGGGATAGTGTGAACCCGCTGCGAGTACAGGATGACCGAAGATCACTCCCGAGTTGCAATGCCGAAATAACAGTAAGCGTTGCCGGTCTCTCACCGTTATCGGAGAAACATATGACAGTATGTAAAAGGTGGTATAATGATTGCAGGGGCTTTCATCCGTTTACGGGTGGGAGCTTTTTTTCATATAAGAAGATTCTGCCTGCGCCTTCGCCGGCGCGCAGGATCCCGTCAGCAGTACAATCCGACCACAGGAGGAGAAAGGTTTATGTATAAGAAAGTATCGACGAATCTGAATTTCGTGGACCGCGAGAAAGAGACAGCCAGATTCTGGAAAGAGAACGATATCTTCGAGAAGAGTATGAAGATCCGTGAGGGAAATCCGGTGTACACTTTCTACGACGGCCCCCCCACCGCCAACGGGAAACCACATATCGGCCATGTCCTCACCCGAGTCATCAAGGATATGATCCCCCGCTACCGCACCATGAAGGGATATATGGTGCCGAGAAAAGCAGGGTGGGATACCCACGGCCTTCCGGTTGAGCTGGAGGTGGAAAAACATCTGGGTCTGGACGGAAAGGAACAGATCGAGGAGTACGGTCTGGATCCATTTATTGATAAATGTAAAGAGTCAGTATGGCAGTACAAAGGAATGTGGGAAGATTTCTCCCAGACTGTCGGTTTCTGGGCAGATATGGATGACCCCTACGTCACCTACCATGATGACTTTATCGAATCCGAATGGTGGGCTTTAAAAGAGATCTGGGACAAGGGCCTCCTCTATAAAGGCTTCAAGATCGTTCCCTACTGTCCCCGCTGCGGAACCCCCCTGTCCTCCCACGAGGTGGCTCAGGGCTACAAGACCGTAAAAGAAAGATCTGCCATCGTACGGTTCAAAGCCGTGGGCGAGGATGCTTATTTCCTGGCCTGGACCACAACCCCCTGGACCCTGCCTTCCAACACCGCCCTCTGTGTAAATCCCGAGGAAGTGTACTGTAAGGTAAAGGCTGCGGACGGCTGCACCTACTATATGGCACAGGCTCTCCTGGACACGGTGCTCGGGAAGCTTGCCAAGGAAGACCAGCCGGCCTACGAGGTCCTGGAGACCTACACCGGAAAAGATCTTGAATACAGAGAGTACGAACCTCTTTATCAGGCAGCTGCCGACGTGGCGGCCCGCCAGCATAAGAAATCCCACTTTGTGGTCTGCGACGGGTATGTCACCATGTCCGACGGTACCGGTATCGTTCATATCGCTCCCGCCTTCGGTGAGGATGACTCCCGGGTCGGAAGAGATTACGACCTTGCCTTTGTCCAGTTTGTGGACGGCAAAGGAAATATGACGGAGGAACTGCCTTTTGCCGGCCTCTTCGTCAAGGATGCGGACCCGAAGATCCTGGTGGATCTGGACAACCGGGGACTTTTGTATGACGCACCCAAATTCGAACATGATTATCCTTTCTGCTGGAGATGCGACACCCCCCTGATCTATTATGCACGGGAATCCTGGTTCATCAAGATGACCGCAGTCAAGGATGATCTGATCCGCAACAACAATACCATCAACTGGATCCCTGAATCCATCGGTAAGGGAAGATTCGGGGACTGGCTCAACAATATCCAGGACTGGGGCGTATCCAGAAACCGTTACTGGGGAACTCCCCTGAATATCTGGGAATGTGAAGGCTGCGGACACATGGAGTCCATCGGCAGCCGTCAGGAACTGGCGGAGAGATCCGGCAACCCGGATGCGGCCGGGATCGAGCTTCACCGTCCGTATATCGATGAAGTGACATTTACCTGTCCCGACTGCGGCAGGACCATGCACAGGGTGCCGGAAGTGATCGACTGCTGGTTTGATTCAGGCGCCATGCCTTTCGCCCAGCATCACTATCCTTTTGAAAACAAAGAACTGTTTGAACAGCAGTTCCCCGCCAAGTTCATTTCCGAGGCGGTGGACCAGACAAGGGGCTGGTTCTATTCCCTTCTGGCGGAATCCACCCTCCTCTTCAACAAGGCACCTTATGAGAACGTTATCGTTCTGGGCCATGTCCAGGATGAGAACGGACAGAAGATGAGTAAATCCAAAGGAAATGCAGTGGATCCCTTTGAGGCTCTGGCCACCTACGGCGCGGACGCCATCCGCTGGTATTTCTACATCAACTCCGCCCCCTGGCTTCCCAACCGTTTCCACGGTGACGCGGTGATCGAGGGACAGAGAAAATTCATGGGAACCCTGTGGAATACCTATGCCTTCTTTGTCCTCTATGCAGATATCGACGGATTTGACCCGACAAAATACACACTGGATTACGACAGTTTATCTGTGATGGACAGATGGCTCCTGTCCAAGCTGAGCAGCTGTGTGAAGACGGTGGACAGCTGCCTGGAAAACTATAAGATCCCCGAGGCGGCAAAGGCACTCCAGAATTTCGTGGACGAGATGAGCAACTGGTATGTCCGCCGCTCCCGTGCACGTTTCTGGGCAAAAGGGATGGAGCAGGATAAGATCAATGCCTACATGACCCTCTACACCGCCCTGGTGACCATCGCCAAGGCCGCTTCACCCATGATTCCTTTCATGACGGAGGACATCTACCAGAATCTGGTGAGGACCGTGGATGACAAGGCACCGGAAAGCATCCATCTGTGTGACTTCCCGGAAGTCAATCCCGCCTGGATCGACGAGGATCTCGAGAAAAACATGGAAGAAGTCCTGGCCGTGGTCGTGCTTGGACGCGCCGCCCGAAACGCCTCCGGCGTGAAGAACCGCCAGCCGGTGGGAAGAATGTTCGTCAGCGGGGCCGCCCAACTGGATGATTTCTTCAAGGAGATCATCGAGGACGAACTGAATGTGAAGGAAGTCATCTTCAGCGAGGATGTATCCGAATTCACTTCCTATACCTTCAAGCCTCAGATGAGGATCCTCGGACCCAAGTACGGGAAACTGCTGGGGATGATCGGCAAGACCCTTGCCGCCGTCGACGGCAGTGCTGCCAAGAAACAGCTGGATGAAGACGGAATCCTGACTATTGAGGCAGGCGGGGAGAAGATCGATCTGACTCCTGAGGAACTGCTGATCTCCATGTCCCAGAAGGAGGGCTATGTCTCCCAGGCCGACAGAGGGGTGACCGTGGTCCTGGATATCAACCTGACACCGGCCCTGATCGAGGAAGGTTTTGTCAGGGAGATCATCAGCAAGGTTCAGACCATGAGAAAAGAAGCAGGATTCGAGGTGACCGACCATATCGCCCTGTCCGCCTGCGGAAACGACAGGATCAGGGAGATCATGACCGGACACCAGGATGAGATAAAGAAAGACGTATTGGCCGACAACATTTCCTTTGATGAGGAGAAGGGGTACTCCAAAGAATGGAACATCAACAAAGAGAAGGTTCTTCTCTGCGTCGAGAAACTGGGATAAAGGAGGACTGACCAATTGATGAAAAAAGAATTTGATAAAGAATTATTTAAAAAACAGCTGAAGACCAACTGCCGTATGCTTTTCCGCCGCAACCTCGAGGAGGCTACTCCCCACCAGGTTTACATGGCGGTGGCATATTCCGTGAAAGACGATATCATCGACGAGTGGATCAATACCCACAAGGCTTATGAGAAGCAGGATCAGAAGATGGTCTACTACATGTCAATGGAGTTCCTGATGGGACGTGCCCTGGGCAACAATATGATCAACCTTACCTGTTACGATGAAGTGAGGGAGTGTCTTGACGAGCTGGGCTTCGATCTGAACCTGATCGAGGACCAGGAACCGGACGCCGCACTGGGCAACGGAGGCCTCGGCCGACTGGCCGCATGTTTCCTGGATTCCCTGGCCACCCTCAGTTATCCGGCTTACGGCTGCGGGATCCGTTACCGTTACGGTATGTTCAAGCAGAAGATCGAGGACGGTTACCAGAAGGAAGTCCCGGATGAGTGGCTCAAAGACGGCAACCCCTTCGAGATCAAGAGGGGCGAGTACGCCGTGGAGGTCAAATTCGGCGGTTACGTGGACGTGGAGATGCAGGAAAACGGCAAGCCCAAGTATGTCCAGAAAGGTTACCGCAGCGTCCGCGCCGTTCCCTACGACATGCCCGTGGTCGGTTACGGAAACGGCATCGTGAACACCCTGCGTATCTGGGATGCAGAGGCCATCAGCAACTTCAATCTGGATTCCTTTGACAAGGGTGATTATCAGAAGGCGGTGGAACAGGAGAACCTGGCAAGGACCATCGTGGAGGTCCTCTACCCCAACGACAACCATATGGCCGGGAAAGAGCTGCGTCTGAAACAGCAGTACTTCTTCATCTCCGCCTCCGTGCAGAGGGCCATCACCAAATATAAATTACTGCATAACAATGATGTCCGTAAACTGTATGAGAAGATCGTCTTCCAGATGAACGACACCCACCCCACCGTGGCTGTGGCGGAGCTGATGCGTATCCTCATCGACGAGGAGGGACTGGAGTGGAACGAGGCATGGGAGATCACCACCAAGACCTGTGCCTACACTAACCATACCATCATGTCCGAAGCCCTGGAGAAATGGCCCATCGAGCTCTTCTCCAGACTGCTGCCCCGCGTGTACCAGATCATCGAGGAGATCAACCGCCGTTTCGTCCTTCAGATCCAGGCGAACTATCCCGGAGATCAGCAGAAGATCGCCAGCATGGCCATCCTCTATGACGGGCAGGTCCGCATGGCCCATCTGGCCATCGCCGGAAGCTATTCCGTCAACGGTGTGGCAAGACTGCACACGGAGATCCTGGAAAAACGTGAGCTGAAAGATTTTTATGAGATGATGCCCTGGAAGTTCAACAACAAGACCAATGGCATCACCCAGAGAAGATTCCTCCTCCACGGCAATCCGCTCCTGGCTTCGTGGGTGACCGACAAGATCGGGGATGAGTGGATCACCAATCTGGATCACCTGAAAAAACTGAATGTTTACGTTGATGATGAAAGGGCCCAGCACGAGTTCATGAACATCAAATACCAGAACAAGGTACGGCTGGCCAGATACATCAAGGAGCATAACGGCATCGACGTCAATCCGCGCTCCATCTTTGACTGCCAGGTCAAGAGACTGCATGAGTATAAGAGACAGCTGATGAACATCCTCCATGTGATGCACCTTTACAACCAGATCAAGGAGCATCCGGACATGGATATCTATCCGCGCACCTTCATCTTCGGCGCCAAGGCGGCGGCCGGCTACAAGACCGCCAAGCTGACTATCAAGCTGATCAATGCCGTGGCAGATAAGATCAACAACGATCCTTTTATCGAAGGAAAGATCAAGGTTGTCTTCATCGAGGATTACCGGGTATCCAACGCGGAGATCATCTTCGCCGCAGCGGATGTGAGTGAACAGATCTCCACCGCTTCCAGGGAGGCTTCCGGCACCGGCAACATGAAGTTCATGCTCAACGGCGCTCCGACCATAGGCACCATGGACGGCGCCAACGTGGAGATCGTTGAGGAAGTCGGGGAAGAGAACGCTTTCATCTTCGGCCTTTCCGCCGAGGAGGTCATGGCTTATGAGCGCAACCACAACTACTATCCGCGGGATATCTACAATGCCAACGAGGATGTCCGCAAGGTCCTCACCCAGCTGGTGAACGGATACTACAGCCCTGAGAATCCGGAAAGGTTCCGCGAACTGTACAATTCTCTCCTGGATCAGGATATGTATTTTATCCTTAAAGATTTTGATTCCTACAAAGAGGCACATCAGCGCGTGGATACTGCATACCGGGATGAGAAGGCATGGGCCCGCATGGCCATGATCCAGACGGCCAACGCCGGAAAATTCTCCTCCGACCGTACCATCGAGGAATATGTGAGGGATATCTGGAAACTGGGAAAAGTGAAAGTGTGATCATATTTCACATATTTATATCGATCGTATGCCTGATTTATGGAAATCTATACGATAACAGAGTGCTGCCGGCAACGGCAGCACTTTTTTTACCCCTCTAAAACTATAATTCAACAAACAATATTTCCGCATTTAGGAAAAGTTCACAAAAATCAGAGGAGAACTTCAATAATATTTACGGAAATATTTTTTTTTTGCAAATTTTACTATAATAAATTGCTTTTTCATGCAAAAAAGTATAGAATATATTTGATATTATACTAGGGATCATATACTTTGGGGGACTAGTGATGAATACCATTGATGAAATTATCGATTCATTGAAAAAAGGACAGGGGAAAAGAGTGTCCAATCTGGTTAAGATTGCTGTCGAGGAAGAGATTCCCGCCAATGTGATTCTCGAGGACGGCTTTCTCAAAGGAATGGAGGAGGTTGCGGAAAAATTCCGCCAGGAGGAAGTGGGTGTCCCGGAGATCCTGAGCATCACCCGCGCCATGGACCAGGGGGTCAGTGCCCTCCAGCGTTACACCGGTACAAGGGTAACCAAGGATGTGGGAACCGCGGTGATCGGCACGGTGAAGGGGGACCTGCATGACATCGGGAAGAACCTTGTGAAGATGATGCTCATCGGCAAGGGTATCCAGGTGATCGACCTGGGCGTGGACGTCTCACCCAGACGTTTTGTGGAGGAGACCATCGCCAGCAGATCATCCCTGGTCATCCTGAGCGGCATCCTCTCCAAGTCATCGGAGGACATGAAGGCCGTGATCAATGAGTTCGAAGAAAAAGGAATCCGCAATCAGGTCTACATTATGGTGGGCGGCTATTATCTTGACGAGAACACCGCCAGGAACATCGGCGCGGACTGTTACACGGACGATGCCTCAACATGCGCCGAGAAAGCGTATGCGTATCTGAACAAAAAATCCAGAAAGAAACGAACGAAGGGTAATTACAGTAAAAATGAGTAATTTAAATCTTAAGGACGTAATTGATACAAAAGAATTGCAGACTCTGTTGGAGAAATGGGCAAAGGCAACAGATATCGCATTTGTAGGTGTCGATGTGGACGGTACTCCGATTACCAAAGAAACGAATTTTACTCCATTCTGCCGTAAGATGCGCGAGAGCCCGGAATTCCGTGAGAGATGTTATCATTGTGATGCCAGCGGAGGAAGAAAGGCCAAGAAGATCGGGAAGGCCTTCGTCTATATCTGCCATGCGGGACTTGTGGATTTCGCCATACCGATCATCCTTCAGGGCCAGTATATCGGAGCTATCCTCTCCGGCCAGGTGACCTGCGAGGACAAGAAGAACCTGAAACCCATCACCAGGATCACTTCTTTCGATGATGTGGAAGATGCGGAGGTCTACAAGGAGATGTACTCCCAGGTCCGGGTTATGTCCGTGGACAAGATCGAGGCGGTGGCCCAGATCATCTGTGACTCCTACAATCATTATATCGAGCAGCAGTACACCAGCAGGATGGACGCGGAGCTGAGGGAGAAGACCCTGAAGCTGGTCAAGGAGGAGAAACTCAGGATAGAGATGGAAAAATCCCTCCGGGATATTGAGCTGAAGGCTCTTCATTATCAGATCAACCCCCATTTCATGTTCAATGTGCTCAACACCATAGGACGTCTTGCCTTCTTCGAGAACGCCAAGATGACGGAGGATGTGGTCTATGCATTTTCCGACATGATGCGCTACATCCTGCGCAAGAGTTCGGACCCTTTAAGCCCGCTTAAGGATGAGGTCGCACATGTGCTGAACTACCTTAAGATCCAGAAGATCAGGCTGGGGAGCAGACTCCAGTATACCATCGACATCGATGAGGAATTCCACATGGTGAAACTACCTTTCCTGACTCTGGTCACCATCGTGGAGAATTCCATCAAACATGTTATCGAGAAAAACGCCAACGGCGGGTCCATCAATATCCGCTGCTACCGTGAGGGGGACGACCTCATCACGGAGGTGTCGGACGACGGGGAAGGGATGTCCGCCGTGCAGATCAGCAAGGTGCTGCGCGGGGATGCCTACAAGAACCGGAACGGCAGCGCGGTGGGACTTTACAATGTGAATGCCCGTCTCATGAACTATTTCGGGACAGAGTATGCGCTGCAGATCCAGAGTGAAAACAAGGCACCTCTGGGAACGAAGGTGATCGTGAGAGCCCCGATAAGCTACGAAAAAAACTCCTGAAGGAAGGGTGGAGCAGATGTATAAAGTACTTGTGATAGAAGACGAAGAACTGGAGAGAACCTCGATAAAGATTTTTCTCGAGGAAAACATTCCGGAAATCGAGATCATCGGCGAGGCAAAAAGTGGTTATGAGGCGTTGGAGATCATCGATAAAAATGACATTAATCTATTGTTAGTTGACATAAATATACCGGGCATTGACGGCATCGAGGTGATAAAATATGCTCGAAAGAAACTGCCTGATGCAGTGGTCATCATCATGACCGCCTACGATGATTTCAACATCGCCCACCGGGCCATCAAGCTGAAGGTCGACGACTTCCTTCTCAAGCCCGTGCGCAAGGAGACCCTTCTGGAATCGGTGAAGTCCTTCTCCGACCGGGTGGGGGATTCCACGGTGGCCGACAAGGGGAACAAACTGCTGTCCCACTTTGAGGTGGAACTCAAAAAATGTTCCTACAAGGCTTCCGTCGATGTGCTCCGCGAGTACATCGACCAGCTGTACAAGAATCATCATGATGTCAACATCATTTCCAAGAGGCTCCAGGATCTGGCCAAGATGATCGTCCGCATCGGCGAGGAGATCGGGATCGGGGACACCAATGAACTGGTGGTCCAGATGGAAAAACTGAAGATCAAGTATCTCCTCTACAACAACAAGCATGATGCCTACAATGAGATCGTCAAGATGGTGGATATCCTCTTCGACAAGATGAACATCAAGGGCAAGATCTCCGACAACGGGATGGAGTCCGTGGTGGACTATATCGAGAGGAACCTCAAGAGGGGGATCAGCCTGGAGGATGTGGCCAATCATGTGAATATCAGTACCTATTACCTGAGCAAGATCTTCAAGAAAGAAATGGGTGTGAACTTTATCACTTACGTCACGGACCGCAAGATGGATCTGGCTAAAGAGATGTTGGTGAATACGGACATTCCTGTTTTGAATATTGCCCTGGATCTGGCGTACAATGAAGCCAATTACTTCAGCAAGGCCTTCAAGAAGAAGACAGGCCTTACTCCGTCGGAGTACAGGGAGAAATATAAGATCAGAAAGGAGGAGGAAAATGAAGCGTTTTAAGCTGTCTACCGAAGTGCTTTTCAGTGAGGACGCCCTCGACGCCCTGAGGCAGTTCAAGGATGAGGATGTGGTCCTGATCACAGATAAGTTCATGGTGGACTCCGGAATGGCGGACATCATTCTGAAGAAGCTGAGCAAATGCAGGTCAGTCTCCGTTTTTGACGAAGTGGTTCCTGACCCGCCTATGGACCTTATCGAACGGGGAATCAAATTCCTTGCCGACAAGGACTGTGATACGGTTGTCGCCCTCGGCGGCGGTTCGTCCATAGATGCTGCCAAAGCCATCGTCTTCTTCAAAAAACAGTATGATGAAGCCGACAATCCGGACGGCGCAAAGAGGATCAAACTCGTTGCGCTTCCTACAACAAGTGGTACAGGGTCCGAGGTTACCCAGTTCGCCGTAGTCACGGATTCAGTGACGGGTAAGAAGATCCCTCTCATCGATGAGAGCCTTATGCCCGACCTGGCCATACTGGACCCGGAACTCGTAAAATCCGCACCCCCTTCCATCACGGCGGACACCGGGATGGATGTGATCACACATGCGATTGAAGCTTATGTATCTGAGACCGCCAGTGACTGCTCTGACTGCCTCGCGGAGAAGGCTGCAGAACTTGCCTTCGAATACCTTCCCAAGGCGTACCGCAACGGATACGACATCAAGGCCAGGGACAAGATGCACAGGGCATCCACTTTGGCCGGCATGGCATTCAGCCTCG
>CAJGDH010000055.1 GCA_904502145.1 uncultured Eubacterium sp. | reverse complement strand
TTCCTCGTCGGGATGATCTGCCGCGTAAGCGCAGGCGTCCAGCGGGGAGTAGACCATCCGGATCCCGGCTCCTCTGGCTCTGGCATCTGCCAGACTGCTCCCGGTTCCCGGAACACGGATCAGGTCCCCGAAGGTACAGACGGTGGCTTTCCCTTCCAGGGCAAGCCAGATCGCCTTATCGATATAATCCACCGGGGTCACGCAGACCGGGCAGCCCGGTCCCGAGATCAGGGTGACAGGATCAGGCAGGACCTGCCTTAATCCCAGCTTGAAGATCTCGTGGGTGTGGGTACCGCAGACCTCCATGATCCTTACCGGCGGGCCCTGGTATGTCCGGATGAAATCCAGGTCCTTCTGCCTTTGTTCTTTTTTATCACTCATCGGCATCATCCTCCGTTATCTTGGCTATCGCGATGCCGGCGTGGACCATCACATAATCCCCGGGCTCCAGATCTTCGATCAGTTCCGCGGAGATCTCGCGCTTCGCCCCGTGGGCATCCACCAGGGCCATCCCATCTTTCATTGTCAGTATTTTTGCCGGTAATCCAACGCACATAATTCTTTCCTCCGGAATTCTTTTCTATGTCATTGTCCTATAGTTGCAATATATGTATTTCATGATTCATTATGTTTGTGATTCATTATACTTGTGATTCATTCTGTTTATGATTCAGCACACTCATGGCTGCCGCTGCCTGCCCCACGCAGATCCCGCCGTCTCCCGGCGGCAGCATGGAGTGGGTGTAAACCTTGAATCCGGCTTCTTCCAGCCCTCTTACGGTCTCCTCAAGGAGCAGGGTATTCTGGAAGACCCCGCCGCTTAACGCGGCCTGATCAAGTCCGCTTTTGGCACGGATCCTGCAGCATGCTTCCACGGTGAGAGCCGCCAGAGCCCGGTGAAAGGCCAGTGCAGTACTCTCCGGGGATGCCCCCGCAAGTCTGGCTTCCGCCAGCCTGCAAAAAAGGACCCTTGTGGGAAGGATCAGCCTCCCCCCGGTCTGCTCCCACACTTCTTCCGCAAAAAGACCTGTGGGATACCCCTCATGGAAGAATTCCCCTTCCAGCTTCCCTCTTTCCGCGGCAAACTGCAGGGCACAGGCGGCTTCCCCCTCGAAGGTGGACCGTCTGCGGATCCCCAGCAGAGCGCTCACCGCATCGAAGAGACGGCCTGCGCTGGTGGAGGTCACGGTATTGATCCTCCGCCCTGCCATCTTAAGCAGGGTAGAAGCTTCGGAGGGACTGCACAGATCAAAACACTGTGCAAGTTCTTCTGCCTTCTCCTCACCGAAACAGTCCTTCAGCAGGGATACCGCGATTCTCCAGCCTTCCCTTGAGGAAAGGTCTCCTCCCACCTGGTCAAAGGGACTGATGGATGCGGCTCTCTCGAAACCCTGATAATCGGCCAGCAGGATCTCCCCGCCCCAGATGGTTCCGTCGGTCCCGTAGCCGGTCCCGTCATAGGATACCCCGATCACCTTCTCCTCCCCCACATCATTTTCCACCATGCAGGACAGGATGTGGGCGTAATGGTGCTGGACCTCCAGCACGGGAAGCCCCAGGGTGCGGGCGTAGACCGAGGAATTGTAGCGGGGATGCAGATCGCAGGCCACGATCCCGGGCCTGGCTTCCAGCAGCTCCTCCATCCTGGTCACGGACTCAGCCAGGGCCTTCACCGTACGCACATCCCCCATATCCCCCACATAGGGAGAGGGATAATATAACTGGTTTTTCGCCAGACAGAAAGTGTTTTTCAGCTCGCCTCCCACTGCCAGCACCTCCCCGGTCCAGGGAAGGGACAGGGAAAAAGGCAGCGGGGCATATCCCCGTGACCGACGGATCATATAAGGGCGGTCCTCATAGTAATCCATGACGGTATCATCCGCACGAAGGCGGATCAGCCTGTCATGGGACAGGACGTGGTCACACAGGTGGGACAGCTCCTTCCGGGCATCCTCATCGTCTCTGCAGATAGGGGCCCCGGAGGAATTGGCACTGGTCATGATCAGGCAGTCCGGGACGGTGATACCGTCCGGATAGGAAAAAAGGAGCAGGTGGAGCGGCGTGTATGGCAGCATGACTCCAAGCTTGGGATTATCCGGAGCCACCGGCTGTGCCACCTTTCCCCCTTCTTTCTTCCTGAGGAGCAGGATGGGCTTCTGATGGCCGTCCAGGATCTCCCTCTGGGAAGGGAGGACGTGGCATTCCCTCAGCACCGTATCCATATCTTTCATCATCACGGCAAATGGTTTGGCCGGACGGTTTTTCCGGCTTCGCAGAAGGTCCACTGCCTCCTTGCTGGTGGCGTCGCAGCACAGATGGAACCCTCCGATCCCTTTGACCGCAATGATCTGTCCCTGTGCGATGGCCTGCCTGACCCTGGTGATCGCCCCGGAATCCCGCTCATTCTCGTCTAGCAGGTAAACCCCCGGGCCGCAGTCGTTGCAGCAGACCGGCTGGGCATCATAACGTCTTGTGGCGGGGTCATGGTACTCCTTCTCACAGGCAGGGCACATGGGGAATTCCGCCATGCTGGTCCTCACCCGGTCGTAGGGCATGGAATCCAGGATAGTCAGCCTGGGTCCGCAGCAGGTACAGTTGATAAAGGGATGAAGATATCTCCTGTTCTGCGGATCATACAGTTCTTTTTTACATTTTTCACAAATGGCGATATCCGGGGAGACAAAGATATCTCCTCGGATCTTCTCGCTTTCGATGATGGAGAAAGCGGAGAACTCCCCCGTCTCCTCAGGGGAGGCGTCGTGGATCTCCATCTTGAGGATCACGGCCCTTTCCGGAGGGTCCTCCCGGACGGCGGTAAAAAACCGCTCCACCGCGGAAGGGGCCCCCTGAGCGATGATCTCAACAAAGGGTCCTTTATTGCAGACACTGCCGCCGATCCCGCAGGCGGTGGCATGGCGGTCCACAGTGGGCCGGAAACCCACACCCTGTACGATCCCGTATACTCTGGCCTTTCTGGTCACCATAGCTTTCTCCTTTTTTACGATCTTTCGGGAACGCTCCTGCGTTCCCCATTCACGATTCCGTTTCCCGGTCCGCTTCCCTGACAAATGCCAGGGGCTTTCCCGAGATGGGGAAATGGTCCAGAGGGATAAACTTTCCTCTGTACCCCGGGGCGGCATCCCGCAGCAGCCGGTCCCCGATGATGAGATCATAGTCTCTCTCTCCCGTCAGCCGGATCCACTGGTCCTCTTCCCTGAGGGCAATATCCCCCGGTTCCGCCAGTTCCTTATCCATGTCGAACCAGCCGGCCACGGTGATCCGGGCGCGGGTGTATCTTCTCAGCTGTTCCCTGAGACTGCAGGCAAGGACCTGCTGATGGACGATCAGGATCTCCTTAAGACCCTGACCCCGGCTTTCCATCTCTTTGATCTGCTCAAGGAACCAGGTGTAATGATCGATTTTTTCCACCGGGTAAACCGCCTCATAAGGGGTCCCGAAACGTTTCGCCAGGTATCTGGCTGCCTTAAGCCCGCTGGGGGCCACCACCAGATTCTTCATGACGGTCCCGGCCTTTTTCACCTCTTCGATGCCGGCGCCCATCCCGTAACAGTAACCGCTGCCGGCATTGTCAAAACAGATGCCTTCCATGGGCACATCAAAGGGGGTTGCACCGATGATCCCGAAGGTCCCCGGCTCCATCCCGAAGGAATTCTCCGCAAATGTACGGAACAAAGCCATCCAGGCCTTCTCACAGCCCAGGTCATAATCGTGGACGCCGTCCGTGTCGATGGCCAGGGCAGGTATCCCTGTCTTCACTTCGATCATCCGTTTGAGGGCTTTATAATCCGTTCCGATCACCGCAGGGACCGGTGTGCCGATCAGGGCCACAAACTTTCCGCCCACCTTGCCGCAGGCATCCCCGATCTTCTCCACCAGACGGTCGTCCCTGCCCAGAATGGCATCCATATCCCGCAGGCCGGCGCTGAAGATAGCACTTTTTTTCCCGAACCAGCGGGGTTCGTCAAAGCCGCAGATATTGCCGGCACAGCCGCCGGCGTCAACAATGACGATCAGGCCTCCCATCTCACAGAATACCGCCGTGGCACCGGACTGGTCCGGGGCGAAGGGTGAGAGGTATTTCCACAATCCTTTCATTTCCTGTCCCTCCTCTCATCCGGCAAAGAACTCTCCTCCAGAGCTGTCCGGCATTCCTCCAGGAAATGCCGGAGACCGGCGTAGCCGAAGGGCTGGATATCCCGGCTCCATTCCACCCGGGCCGCTTCCGGATGATAGTAGCCGGCATCTTTGCCGACGGCGATATCTGTGCCCGATCCGGAAGGATCATAATAGATCATGGCAGGGTCCAGATTGGAGTAGATCCTGGTCTCCGGGCTCAGGGCAGCGATCTTGTTCAGGTAGACAAAGTCCCCCTCGTTCACACAGGCAAAGATCTCCGACACGGAAAAACCGTATCTGAGAAGGGCCAGGGAAAGATCGAAGGCATTGGCGTTGCATCCTTCTCCCACGGAGAAGGTCAGCCCGGGATGATCCTCTTTGAATCGGAGGATCATTTCCTCAGTTTCTTTATAGTATGGTCCGTCGTCCATGGTGGTGCCCAGGGCGGCGGCAAATAATTCGTACTGTTTTTTGATCTTGTCGATCTGGTAGGTCCTGGTCAGCTCGATGGAGGGGATATTCAGCCTCTTCTGCAGGTCCCCGGCAGCGTATCGCGCCTCCGGGTTCAGGATCAGGTTGAAATTCGCATCCCCCATCTCCAGGTACTCCCCAAAGTCCTTCATCCGGCCGATCTCGTTGATCTTACGGATCCCCAGGCCGGCAAGCAGAGGGTAGAGTTCACAGTCGTCGGTCAGATGGCTGAAATGCCCCAGCAGATTGACCATGTCCCCCCTCTTTTTACGGGTTTCAAGAAGGGAGTAGATGGACTGGCGTACATGGACCATGGGGGGCTTCCTTCCCTCTCTGGTCAGGGCGTACATATAGCAGGGAAGGACAGGGATACCCGCCTTCTCCTCCGCCTTTTTGCAGACCCTCTCCATATCCGTCCCCAGGAGGGCATCCACGCAGGTGATACAGATCATCACCACCGAAGGCTTCTCCTCCAGGAAGGCACAGACCTCCTCCACCGCCTGGGGTACCTTCATAAGATGCCGGCCGGTCACGATGTCCGTCTCATCCAGGGTCAGGAAGAAAAACCGGTTCCGGTACTCCCTGTACTCCGTCAGAAGGGTGGTATTTCTCCCGCAGCATGCCGGGGAGACCAGGAGCATCACGGATCCCGGTATGGATAATCCGGCCCGTTTCACCCCGTATCCCTGGGCGCCGGGAGAGTTGAAAGCCAGAGTGGCGGGAGAGCTGTAGATCAGCTGTGCCCTGGTCCCCAGCCGGGCAGGGATATCCCTGCGGCCCCGCTCTGCCAGGGCTCCGGCAGTAATACTGTATGCCCTCTTCTCCTTACTCATTCTTCCTCCTTTGCCAGTTCAAGCAGTTTTTCCGCCAGGCTGAAGAAACAGGAGCTTACCTGACTGTGGGGATCCCCTTCCACCACAGTCATGCCCAGATCTTCATAATGCTGGATCTCCCCGCTCCTGGGGATCTCCCCGATGACGGGAAGGCCTACGGAATCCGCAAACTGCTTTACCTTGGCTTCTTCATTTTCCACGTTGCGGCGGTTCAGCAGGATGCCCAGCACCCTGGCATAACTCCGGTCCTCGAAATTCTTCACCGCCGTATTGATGTTGTTGGCCGCGTAGAGGGCCATCTTCTCCCCGGAGGTCACGATGACCACACCGGAGGCGTAGCCCTCCCGGATGGGAGCGGCGAAGCCGCCGCAGACCACATCTCCCAGCACGTCGTAGAGGACCACGTCAGGCCGGTAAGTCTCGTAGAGCTCCAGGTCTTCCAGAAGGGAAAAAGTGGTGATGATCCCTCTTCCGGCACAGCCCAGCCCCGGGGTGGGTCCTCCCGTCTCGATACAAAGTACATTTTTGAAGCCTTCCTTGGAAATCTTGCCGATCTCATCCGGCTCCTCGTCGTATTCTCTCAAATAATTCATCACCGGCACAGGAGGCTCTCCCCCGCACAGGTTCATGGTGGAATCCGCCTTGGGATCACAGCCGATCTGGATCACTCTTTTCCCCAGGCTGGCAAAGGCTGCCGCCAGGTTGCTGGTCACCGTCGATTTACCGATTCCTCCTTTTCCGTATATGGCAATTCTGATCATAAAAAAACTCCCTGACCCGATCCTGCATGATGCAGCGAGGGTAAGGGAGTTTCAGACTCGTCTTCCGTTTTGTCTCCGCCCGCGCGGGCGGACCTGACCGTCAACAGATTCAAGCTCGGTGTTCCTTGCCCTCATGGTTGGATCAATCTCATATAATAATATTCAAACTCTGTGTCAGCTTCCCCGGCAGAGGGGAGAAACCCCTCTCTTCAGGTCAGGATACATCAGGCTCGATTGTGACTCCCTCCTCCGCAGAGAAGGGAGCAGATTGTATTTATTATTGTATCATATGAAGGGCCAAAAGACAAACCTATTCAGGGCTTCCTTCGGAATCCTTATCTTCGGGGAGGGTCTCTCCCAGGAAGAGGGCGATCTCGGAGATGAGTCGGTTCATCTTATGGTCAAAGTCTCCGGAATTATCAATGATCCTGTGATAAGGATGATCCTTCCAGCAGTCAAACAGCCTGTCGTCGAGAGCGGCGGCTTCCTCCACCGTCTCCGTCCTGGCGGAATTGTTGGAGGTGGTGTAGAATTCTTCCGCCCCCTTGGCGGCAGTGACCAGGTGGAAGACTGCCTCGTATCTTTTGTTCAGATCTTCACCATCGAAGATCTCATCAACCAGGATCCGGAACTCCTCAGGGCTCACATAAGCCTGATTATCCATCAGGCCCCGGTCCCAGACCATGAGGACTTTATCCACCGGCATGGTACTTACCGCATAATTGTACACTTCTTCTTTTGTCCGGTGCAGGGTCATCTGGCACCTCTGGTACTCAAAAGGCGAACCGCAGGTCCGGGGTGTCACCCCCGTGGGAATCAGCTCCGTGGCTGTCTCCGGGACAAAGATGACACGGTATCCCAGACGGGTAAATGTATCGGCGATCCGCTCAAGAGCCGTAGTCTTTCCCGCACAGGGTCCGCCGGTGATCACGATCTTTCTGACTTCCATAATCTGTACACTCCTTCTCCCGTCATCCCTGTTCCCTGATCCAGGCACTGAGCTGGTCAAGGATCATATCCATAAGCCGGACTCTTGCTTCCCTGCTGGCCCAGGCGATATGGGGGGTGATGATCAGACGGTCACTGTCGGCATAATCCCTGAGAGGACTGTCGGCGCTCATGGGCTCCACATCCAGCACATCCAGGCCGGCTCCGGCGATCAGCCCCTGATCCAGGGCTTCCCGGAGGTCTTTCTCCACAATGATGGGACCCCTTCCCAGATTCAGGAAGATGGCACTCTTCTTCATCCGGGCAAAAGCATCCTTGTCGACCAGGTGAGTAGTGTGCTCATTTAAAGGAGCATGGACCGAGATGATATCCGATCTCCGGTAAAGCTCATCCAGGCTTACCTGCGTATAGCCTTCCTGGGGAGCCCTTCCCGAAGCGGAGGCATAGATCACCTTTGCGCCAAAGCTTTCGGCGATGCCGGCTACCCTCCTGCCTATGGTTCCCAGACCGATGATCCCCCAGGTCTTGCCCGAGATCTCGGTGTAAGGTTTGATGACGTTGGTAAAGCAGCCTGATCCGGTATAGTCACCCGATTTTACATAATCATCAAAATATCTCATGTGCTCCAGGAGATAAAAGAGGAGGGCAAAGGTATGCTGGGCCACGGCTTCCGTGGAATATCCGGCGGCATTGCACCAGCCGATCCCCCTCTCCTTCAGGTAATCCAGGTCAAGGTTATTGGTTCCTGTAGCGGTCTCACATACGTATTTCAGCCGGTCGGCCGCCCCGATGGTCTCCCGGTTGACGGGGACCTTATTCACCATGAGCACATCCGCGTCCCGGCTCCGCTCTGCCGCTTCCTCCGGGGTCGAGGCAGGATAGGTGATGAATTCCCCAAGCTTGTGGAATCCCGAAAAATCGATATCTGCCCCTATGGTTGCTGCATCCAGAAAAACAATCTTCAACATATACTCTCCTCCCCTCATCTTATCTTCAATGAATACTTTTCTCCTCACTTTAGTAAGGACTTACTTTATCCTTATAATATCATTCTCACGCATAGGTTCATTTTCGTCAAGAAGTATTTTCCCCGGAGATTCCCTCCTTGACGGATAGGCGGGAACTCACTATATTGGAAGTGAGAAAAAGCAAAGGAGACGGCCATGAATAAGAGCAACGCAGAGACATTTCTGGAATGTTACAGAGAACTGGAATATAACATAAAGAAAAAATACCAGCTGGACAACTGGGAATCCGCCATCAATTACCTGACGGCAAAACGGGAATTCAGAAATATCGCAGATGAACTGAAATACTGCAGGGAAGTGCGGAATCTCCTGACCCACAAGCCGAAGATCAAAGACCAGTACTCCGTGGAGCCCAGCGACGAGATGGTAGACCTCCTCAAAACCGTGACAAAAAGACTGCTTATGCCGCCGGTGATCATGGATATCGCGGTCCCGGTCAACAAGATCTTTTACAAATCCTTCTCCGACAACGTGATAAGGACATTAAATGAGATGAATGACCATTCCTTCGGCAATGTACCCATCCTGGAGGGAGGTCTGGTCAAAGGGGTCTTAAGTGAGAAAGCCATCGTCAACTACATCGTGGAGGAGAAAAGATTCTACATCCCGGAGAGCCTGACTCTGGAGGATATCCGCCATTATCTGGTCATGGAAAGCCACCAGAAAGAGCAGTATGCCTTTGTGGACAGAAATGCCCTGATCTCCGATGTCTCCAACCTCTTCCACAGGGCTTTGGATCAGGGGGCCAGGATCGGAATGGTCTTTATCACCAGAAACGGCAGGAAAGATGAGCAGCTGCTGGGGATCGTCACCCCTTGGGATCTGGCAGGAAACGACAAGGTCTGAAGCTTTTTCCCCGGTTGAAAAGATCTTTTCAGAATAGTGGAATCATTTGTCTTTATCTGTTGGAAACCGACAATAATTAACCCAAAGACAAGAGTAATTATCTTGACTCACCGTAAGGATACTACCTAAAATAAAATTGTAATTGTTAACTACTATGACGAATTGCAAAGGAGGCAGTATCATTATGGGAACTAAGATTTTAATTGCGCCGTCAAGGTATATCCAGGGATCCGGAGAGATGAACAATCTGGGTAAATATGCCGCTGATTCAGGAAAAAAAGCCCTCATCCTCATCAGTAAGGGAGGATTCAAGAGATTTGCCGACCAGATCAAAGCCAGTTTTGCGGAAGCTGACTGTGAGATCGATTTTGAATATTTTAACGGGGAATGCTGCTGGACAGAGATCAACCGTCTTTTGGACATCGTAAAAGAAAAAGGCTGTGACCTTGTGATCGGTGTCGGCGGCGGCAAGATCTTTGATACCGCCAAAGCAGTTGCCTACAAGGCAGGCACACCTGTATTCATCGTTCCGACCATCGCGTCGACAGACGCACCCTGCAGTGCCCTGTCCGTTATCTACACCGAAGGAGGCGTCTTCGAAGAATATCTCTTCCTTCCGGCTAACCCCAACCTGGTCATGATGGATACAGACATCGTGGTGAAATCCCCCACCCGTCTTACCGTCTCCGGTATCGGCGACGCACTGGCCACCTACTTTGAAGCCAGGGCATGCTATCAGAGCGATGCCACATCCTGCGCAGGCGGAAAAGCCACCGAGGCTTCCATGGCTATCGCCAAATTATGTTTTGACACCCTGATGGCTGAAGGCGTCAAGGCCAAGATCGCTCTCGATGCCGGCGCATGCACACCTGCTGTAGAGAAGATTATCGAGGCCAACACCCTTCTTTCCGGTATCGGATTCGAGAGTGCAGGTCTTGCGGGCGCCCATGCCATCCACAACGGCCTTACCGTTCTTGAGGAATGCCACCATATGTATCACGGCGAGAAGGTTGCTTTCGGTAC
>CAJGDH010000054.1 GCA_904502145.1 uncultured Eubacterium sp. | reverse complement strand
TAGGTTGACAAGGCATCTGTAGAAGTGCGCTTGTGAGTCTTAATATTAAGAAAGATAAAATCATCATCATACCAGCCACGGTCTTCATTATGTTTTTTAAACGTATCTAATACGAACCATGCCCGGGATGTTAAAGGTATCCACCTGTCACCGGCTTCTGATTTTGTATGCGGAAGTATTATGAAACCGTTTGGTATAGGTTTCGATTCTTTCCGGGATAAAAGAAGAATATCCATGAGCGGAAGAAAAGAATACAGAGAATGTGATGAAGGAGGAGAAGATGCACCTCTAAAATGTATTGAAATCATACTGAAACCGTGATATTATAATAAACCTATGAAATAAGTAGGTAATTAGATCATGGCGGAGGTATTCATGAGTGAAATAACAATAGAGCAGCTGGCAGATCTGCCAGAAAGCACATATGTACTATACGATATCAGAGACAGCATATCCTATTCCTATGGCACCATACCGGGGGCTGTAAACCTGAGGGACATGGCTGAGCATATGGAGAAGAATCTTTTGCCCAGGGATAAGAAAATCATCCTGTTCTGTATGCACGGAACACAAAGTATCATTCCCTGTGAAGAACTTCGGGATCTGGGATATGATGCCTATAGTTTATCGGGCGGCTACGATTCCTGGCTAAGAAAACAGCTTCTTAAAAAAGACCGCTCCGAGGAGATTGAAGAACCCCTCGGGAAAAGAAGAAAGTTCAGGGAAAGGCTGTTTAATCCCTTCTATAAGGCAATCATGGAGTATGAGCTTGTCGAACCAGGGGACAGGATAGCGGTATGTATATCCGGCGGCAAGGACTCCATGCTGATGGCAAAACTGTTTCAGCAATTGCAAAGAAACAAAAAACTATCCTTCGAGCTAGTGTTCCTGGTTATGGATCCGGGATACAACGAGCTAAACCGTACGCTGATAGAGTACAACGCCGAGACCCTCGGTGTTCCCATACAGATCTTCGAAACCTCCATCTTCGATGCGGTCTACAGAATAGAAAAATCCCCCTGTTATCTGTGCGCAAGAATGCGGCGCGGATATCTCTACAGTAAGGCCAGGGAACTTGGCTGTAATAAGATCGCACTGGGACATCATTATGACGATGTCATTGAAACAACCTTGATGGGAATGCTCTGGAGCGGTCAGATGCAGGGCATGATGCCAAAACTCCACAGCACCAATTTTGAAGGAATGGAGCTGATCCGGCCATTGTATTTTGTTCGTGAGGACGATATCAAGGCATGGCGGGACTATCACGGTCTGCATTTTATCCAATGTGCATGTCACTTTACCGATACCTGCAGCTCTTGCCGCGAGGATGGGGCGTTGATCTCAAAACGGATGGAGACAAAGTTGCTGATCCGGCGTCTGAAGGAATCAAATCTACATATTGAGACTAATATCTTCAACAGCATGAATAACGTGTGTCTCGACACACTGATTTCTTATAAGCAGAATGGCCAGATGCATCATTTTCTGGATACTTATAAGGATTGAATTAAGGGCATACAATCTTTTGAGATTGGTGCCTTTTTCTTTTATCATTAGGATAATTATGATATTATACTAAGTAAGTCATTTTTATCTTTTTAAGGGGGAATAGGGAAATGAAGGATACAGTGGTCATGATCCTGGATGCCCAGGGAGGAGGACTGGGCAGACAGCTGATCAGCCAGATCAGGAAAGAGGTCACCGGTACCTATCTCATCGCGGTCGGGACCAACTCCGCAGCCACCAGTGCCATGCTGAAAGCCGGGGCGGATGAGGCCGCCACAGGGGAGAACGCGGCCCGGGTGGTGAGCAATAAAGCGGATATCATCATCGGTCCCATCGGCATGGTAATCGCCGATGCCATGCTGGGGGAGATCACCCCGGATATGGCCCGCACCATCGCCCAGGCAAGAGCCAAACGAATCATGATACCCTTCAGCAACTGTGATAACTATATTGCCGGGGTTTCGGATTTCTCCACCGGCAGACTGATCGCGGATGCCGTACAGCAGTTGAAAAGTTACCTGTGACCCGATCTTGTCAAGTGAGGACAGACGATTGACAGATGCGGGGCAAAAAGGGTATAATGAACTATCCTAAGATATCTGAAGATATCGGAATATGGGAAGCACAGAAGTGCTGATGGAATTGATTTAAAGGTGTGTCATGAAGGCATACGATTCTCAGGAAGAGATTCGTATGCCTTTTTTTACTTGTACTGATCATCCGTACCGGTAAAACCCAAGGAGAAAAGGAGGAGACATTATGGCTTGTTTTTTAGTGACAGCAGCGGAGGCTGCGGTGGTAAAAGCCGTCGAAAAAGTGGAAGAGAAAAAGGAACAGTCGGTAAAGGACAGCGGTGAAATGACCGTCAAGTCAACGATCCCGTGGAGCAGGAAGCTGAGATGGCTGTCCTGGATGCTCTGGGGAGGTGTGGTCCTGCTGGCATTTGAACATATCTGGCACGGTGAAGTTGTGCCCTGGTTCCCCTTCCTGACAGCGATGGCCAGTCAGTCCGATACGGCGGAGATGCTTCACGAGATGGCTACGGTTGGTGTTTCGATGGCTGTTCTGATCACACTGGTATGGGTCGGCATGTGTATCGTCGCCGATGTCATCGTCAGACGTCCGGAGGCAAAAACCGATTCCGACATTATGTAGGAGGCGGCATATGACTTTATTGATCACGGTATTTGCCGCGGTTATCGCCACGGTAAAATGGTATGTACGCAAGGACGACAGCATGAAACTGGGGATCCTTCTCTTTATGTACTGGGGTGCTTCCATCATGTGGCTGGTTGATGCCCTCTTCGAGTATGCTGAACTCGGTGCGGCTTATTTTACCCCGGCACTGGAGGATATGGTCAACGACGGCTTCCTGGGTCTTTCTGTGGTCGCCCTGGGTCTGGTCATCTGGGTAGTGAGGCTTCTGATCCTCGACCCCAAAGGTTCCGTGAGATCCGCTCTTCGCAGAAACCCGGAATGATCCATGAATGGAATATGGTTGATCAAGGGAGCTTAACGGCTCCCTTTTTTGTCGTTTCAGGGGAATTTCCCATGTTTTGGATAATAACCGGGATCCATCTTAAAAATGATTGTGTGAATGTCTTGATATGGAAACTCAGAAAGTGATAATATTAGGGTTAGTAAAAGAGATGAGTGAAGAAGGACATGTTCATACGATACAGTTTCGAAAGATAGGAAGAACGATGATGAGAAAAAGAAGAATCGGAATTATCAGACAGATTTCGTTATTATTCATTATTGGAATACTGGCAAGCGGCAGTCTGACCTATATCTCTCAGCGTGCCGCTTCTGAAGGCGGTGTAAAAAGGGAGAGAGAAAAGCTGGCATCCGAGATCGCCGCTGAGGTGAAAGACTCCGTCAAGGAATATCCGGCCTATGAATGGCTGCTGAATTACTGGTATACCCACCATGAGGATATGGATATAGAATACGATACGGATTATCGGAAAGGGCTGAAGACGAAAGAAAAGTGTCAGCTCCTGGATAAGCATCATCCGCATCTGCAGCTGAAGTACATGGATACCCTGGAGATCAAGGCTCTTCCGAAAGAAGACCAGAAATTGTATGCCGAGATCGTCTATTCCTGGCTGATCACCCGGGTCAATCAGATCAAGAGAACCTATCACGTAGATTATTTATTCTGTGTATTGTCGGACGAGAGTTACCAGAAGCAGTTTTTCTTATTCAGTGCCGCGGATAAAAACTCCGTGAGGGGAAGCAACTATCTGGAGGTTTATCCTTTGGGAATAGAGGTCACTGTGTCCGAAAGCCAGCAGGAAGCCATGCGCAGCGCAAAACGGAACAAAGAGCATCTTGCGGATGCCGGTGAGTATGTGGATTATTATTCCTCTTTCGGAATGTTGGACGGGAAGCCCTTGTTTATCGGAATGACATATAACCTGTCCGAGATCATAAAAATGGTGAAGAGTGATACGGCCAGCGGAAGTCTTATCGCCATGACATACCAGGTCTTCCTGTCAGGGGTCTGCCTTGCCCTGATCCTTCTTATCATCATCCGGCCACTGAAGAAGGTTCAGAAAAATATCCGGATCTACAGGGATTCCAAAAACAGTGAGCCGGTTATCACAAACCTGTCCAGGGTCCAGCCGAACAATGAGATCGGTGAATTGTCCCAGGATGTGATGAGTCTGGTGGATGAGATCGACAACCATGTGAAACGGATCGAGACCATCACGGCAGAGAAGGAGCGGATGGGTGCCGAGCTGGCCCTGGCCACCCGCATACAGGCTGATATGCTGCCCAATGTGTTCCCGCCGTTCCCGGAGAGGGATGAGTTTGATATCTATGCTGCCATGGAACCGGCCAGAGAGGTGGGGGGAGATTTCTATGATTTCTTCCTGATCGACGATGATCATCTCTGTCTGGTCATGGCGGATGTATCCGGAAAAGGCATCCCGGCAGCCCTGTTCATGATGTCCTGTAAGATCATTCTGGCAAATAATGCCATCATGCATAAATCCCCTGCAAAGATCCTGTCGGATACCAACGATGCCATCTGTTCCAACAACAAGGAAGAGATGTTCGTGACGGCATGGGTGGGGATCCTGGAGATTTCGACCGGAAAACTTACGGCGGCCAATGCCGGACATGAGTACCCCGTGATCAAAATGCCCGGAGGCAGATTTGAGCTGTTGAAAGATCGTCACGGCTTTGTGGTCGGAGCCATGGAGAATATGATCTATAAAGAGTACGAAATCGATATGCTTCCCGGCTCAAGTCTGTTCCTATACACCGACGGGGTTCCGGAGGCGACGGACAGTAAACCTGAATTATACGGGACGGAGCGGATGCTGAATGCCCTGAATGTCAATCCCGGCGGAAGCCCGAAGATCATACTTGAGAATGTGGAAAACAGCGTGGCGGAATTTGTCGGTGATGCCGAACAATTCGATGATCTGACCATGTTGTGTATGGTGTATAAAGGGATAGAGAGTAACTGACAAAAAGAAGATGAATCAGACACATTTTGAAAGATATCTGAGAAATGAAAAAGGGACCTGGAGAGAAGAGCTGGGTATTGTACTGCGGATGAGCCTTCCGGCTATCCTGGCCCAGCTTACCTCCATCGCCATGCAGTATATCGATGCAGGGATGGTGGGAAGTCTGGGAGCAAATGCCACCGCGGCCATCGGCCTGGTGGCTTCTTCAACGTGGCTGATCGGGGGCACCTGCATCGGCCTGTCCAATGGTTTCTCCGTACAGGTGGCCCAGCTTACCGGTGCACGCAGACCGAATGATGCAAGAAATGTCTTCCGGCAGTCATTGAGTGTCCTGTTGCTGACAGGTCTTTTCATCGCCTTTATGGGTATCGGGATCAGCAGATCCGTCCCGGCCTGGCTGGGGGGAAGTGAGGAGATCCTGGCAGATGCCGGAACCTATTTTTTTATCTATTGCTGTTCCATACCCTTTGCCATCATGAGATATCTGGCATCAGGAATGATGCAGTCCAGCGGGGATATGAAAACACCAGGGCTTTTTTCCGCCCTGGTCTGTATCCTGGATGTCATTTTCAATATGTTCTTTATCTTTCCTTCCAGGAGTATTTCTGCCGGCGGGATCAGTCTTATGATCCCGGGCGCCGGTCTGGGGGTGGCAGGAGCTGCCCTGGGTACGGCCCTGGCGGAGGTGGTCATCTCCCTTGTCATGCTTTATCTCGTCTGTTTCCGCAATGAGAAACTGAGCCTTAAACATAAGGGGAGCTGGGGGTGGAGGAGAAATACCCTGACCACCGCGGCAAAGATCGCCATCCCCATCTCTTTTGACCAGATCTTCATGTGCAGCGCATATATCGCAGCCACCAGGATCGTTGCGAATCTGGGCACGGTGGCGGTGGCGGCAAACTCCCTTTCCATCACGGCGGAAGGATTATGCTACATGCCCGGCTACGGCATCGGGATAGCAGCCACCACCATCATCGGTCAGACCATCGGTGCCGGGAGGAAGGATCTGACCAGGAGTTTTTCCAGGGTGATCGTCCTTTCCGGCATGGCTTTCATGAGCCTGATGGCAGTGGTCATGTACATTTCCGCGCCGCATCTGTTCTCCTTGCTTACCAGTGACCCCGGGGTGGCGGAACTCAGTACCGGTGTCCTCCGTATGGAACTGGTGGCTGAGGCCTTCTACGGAGCTTCCATCTGCTGTACCGGTGTGTTTCGGGGAGCGGGGGATACCCTGGTACCCAGTCTTATGAACCTCTTCTCCATGTGGGGAGTACGGCTTGTTCTGGCGGTCTTCCTGGTTCCCGGGATGGGTCTGTACGGATACTGGCTGGCTATGACCATAGAGCTTTTCTTCCGGGGAACCATCTTCATGGTCCGTCTGGTCCGGGGCAGGTGGGTAAGAAAGGTTATGGTGTGACGGCGGAGGCTGCTTCCCTGATCAATGGTTGGACAGACGGTTCAGGTAAACATTTTTCAGTTTGCCGTAGATGAATTTCTGTGTACCGTAGAGGCTGTAATAGCCGGAGAGACTGAAGGTGATGGAGACGACGGCCGCGAAGAAAGCGATCCCGTCACCGTGGAACATTTCCAGCCCCAGAAGGATGGAGGCGATGGGGCAGTTGGTGACTGCCGCGAACAGGCCGATCATCCCGCAGGCGGACATCAGCATGGGTTCAAAATGGATGATCTTTCCGTATGCCGCACCGAAACTGGCTCCGACGGACAGGGTGGGAATGATCTCGCCGCCCTTGAAACCGGCACCGATGGCGATACTGGTAAAGAGGATCTTCAGGAGAAAGGTCTCTATTCCCACATCACCTTTTATGCTCATCTTGATCAGTTCGGCCCCGCTGCCTTCGTAGATGTCGGTTCCCACCAGAATGGTGAGCAGGACAAAAGCTGTTCCTGCCACGAAGATCCGGATGTAAGGGTTGGGGAACCACTCTTTCAGTTTATGCTCACATCCGTGGAGAATGATGATAAATGCGATGCCAAGGAGGGACAGCAGAAGCCCCAGAAGGACCACCGGCTGTACGGTCTGGATGCCCAGCTGCGGCAGGGCGTTAAAATGAAATGATTCATACTCCGTTCCCATGAGGACGGCAACATCCCGTCCCAGAAAAGCGGCAAGGAGGCAGGGGAGCATGGCCGCGTAATAAATGATCCCAACACTGATGACTTCCATGCTGAAAAATGCGGCGGCCACCGGAGTCCCGAAAAGGGCGGAGAATACCGCGGCCATTCCCACCATGGTGGTCATTTTTTTCTCCCTTTCATCCAGACGGAAAAGCCTTATCTTTGCCAGGAGGGATCCCATCCATCCTCCGAGCTGGAGAGCGGCACCTTCCCTTCCCACCGATGCTCCGGCCAGGTGGCTGAAGACCGTGGAGACAAAGATCAGGGGCCCTGTGGCGACGGTGATATCCTCGTCGGAGGAGATGGAAGCCAGGATCATGTTTGTGCCGCTGTTTTTCCCTTCACCAAGCAGATGATAGAGCCAGACGATCACAAGCCCGATCAGGGGCATCAGGAAGATCATCCGGGGATATGCCATCCTCAGTTTAGTCGCTTCCGTGATCAGCCTGGCAAATACGCCCCCGGTCACCCCTCCCAGAAAGCCCAGGATGTAGGCGATGACCACCCAACGGACAAAATAGGCAATGTTTTTCCCTACCGGGCTTTTCAGAAATCTTTTCAGGACCGATCCTTCCCGTTCTTCTTTCATCTTCATTTCCTTCCTTTCTCCCTGTTTTTAGAAAAAGTATAGCATATTTCCCGGAGAAGATAACAGGGAAATTGCCATGACCTCCACAGTCTGTTATAATTGGACCATCTAAGTATGGCCTGATCCGGGACTTTTGTGCGTGCCGGTACCGGCCTTTGGTAAACAGGGGAGATTATGCAGTTTTTCATTTACCTTTACAGTCCGTCGGGAATGCCTTCATTTTATAAGAAGGCGATAACGGAATATGAGAAAAGAATAGGAAGATACGGAAAGGTCAATCTCAGGCTCATTCGCAAAGAGAAAGAGTGGAAGAAATCTCTGACCAAATCAGAGGAGGGATGGTATATTGTGCCGGGTCCTTCCTTTTCCTCGGAAGAGTTCAGCGAGAAGATCACCGCCTGGGAAGGGGAGAGGAGAAAGGAAGTCTCTTTCTATATCGGAACGGAGGAGACCGGAGAAAGCTATCCGGAATCTTTCCGGCCCTTTTCCCTGTCCTGTTTCCGGATGGAGGGCCCTATGGCGGCAATGATCCTGGCCGAGCAGATCTATCGTGGCTACCGGATCATCCACCATCATCCCTATCATAAATGAAATATTATCTGTCTCTGTTGCATTGACATTTATAGAAGAGTACTATTAAATCTGGCAGAGAGATGACCGGAAGGTATATGTCTGTCAAAAAGAAGGAATCGGTTAGAGGAGGAGTTATGATGAAGAAAACCATTGTAAAAGTGCTGGCTTTACTTATGATCGCGACGTATCTGTTCCCGGCATGTACATATGCGGGCAGTTGGGGGGACTGGACAGGATGGTCAACAACTCCGGCAGAAGCATCCGACACCATGCAGGTGGAGAAAAAGACCCAGTACCGGAAAGCCACACGCACTGCTTTGTGGGAGAAAGCATCTTCCGGAAATATCGATTATGCAGCCAGCTGGACAGCAGGATTTAATAAGAATCACACCTTGTATTCCAAATACAACAAAACACCGAAAAAAGCCAGTGAGACCAGCTCTCAGAAAGTGACCGTATCTACCTCCACCATCGGTTATATCTATTATCACTGGTGCAGAGGCGCAAAACTGGAGAAGGCTTATAACAGATATATCGAAAGTAACAAGACCGGCAGTTATACCACTTTCCATGCCTTTTATTCAACCAGCAACATCGCGCTGACGGAATCGGCGAATGCAAGAAAATGTGACAAATACAGTACGGTCTGTAAGGATACATACTGGTGGCTTAAAGAGAGGATCACCATCAAACGGTGTGCATGGGTCAGCTACAATAAGATTTTCAGTTCCTGGGGAGACTGGTCAGCCTGGACGGACAGCAAGTATACCTCCAACGACACTACAAAAGTGGAGACCAGGACTGTTTACCGCTACAGAAAATGGTTTTCCGACCCGGCGGTCACTCCTCCTTCCGGTGACACAACGGACAAAACGTCGGATCCCGTAGAACCGGCAAAAGAATCAACAACAGAAAAAAAGACGGAGAAGAAGAAAAAACCCGGACTGAACAAAAAAGGAAAAATCACTTCTCTAAAATCCCCGAAAGCCAAAACCGTAACCATGAAATGGAAAAAGGTCAAAGGGATCAGCGGGTACCAGTGCTATTTCTCCTTGAAAAAGAACTTCAAGAGCTACACGATCCAGAGGTTCTACAACAAGAAAAAAACAAAGGTCACCATTGTGAATTTTCCGTCCAAAAAGACATATTATGCAAAGATCCGCCCATACAAAAAAGTGAAGGGTAAAAAAGTATATGGGATATGGAGCCCTGTTAAAAAAGTAAAGATAAGGTAAGGATATACAGATCAATGAAAAAAGTGCGTCCGCGGCAGGTTTGCCGCGACGCACTTTTTTTGTGATACAAATGTATTGAATATGTATGTAACCGAGTATTCTTTTCGTGAGAAAATGTTTAGCAGATACCCTGAGCCAGCATGGCGTTGAGGACCTTCTCGAAACCGGCGATGTTGGCACCGGAAACAAAATCATTCTCCTTGCCGTAGCGTTTTGCGGCAGCATTGATGTTTTTGTAGATGTTGGCCATGATGGTCTGGAGTTTCTGATCGACTTCCTCAAATGTCCAGCTGAGACGTTCACTGTTCTGGGACATCTCCAGTGCGGATGTGGCAACACCGCCTGCGTTGGATGCCTTGCCGGGGATGAAGAAGACGCCGCTGTCCTGAAGGTACTTTGTGGCATCGAGAGTGGTCGGCATATTCGCGCCTTCACACACTGCGATACATCCGTTGGCTACCAGCTGTTTTGCATCTTCCAGGAAGAGCTCGTTCTGGGTCGCACAGGGAAGAGCTACGTCACATTTGATC
>CAJGDH010000053.1 GCA_904502145.1 uncultured Eubacterium sp. | reverse complement strand
GATAATGTTCTTGTTGTTGGGGAAGACAAAGACGGTATCGGCATTAACACGGTCGATGGCATTGAGCACATCCTCCGTACTCGGATTCATGGTCTGGCCGCCTTCGATCAGGCAATCTATCCCCAGACTTTTAAAGATCTCTGTGAGACCTTCACCGATGGATACGGCAATGAACCCCACATCCTTTCTGGGATTTGCTTTCTCTTCGGCCAGTCTGGCTTCTTCCTCTTCCTTCTGTTCCTGGAGTCTCTGCTGTTCTGCAACTTTCTCCGCGTCTTTGATCAGTTTCTCCTGATGTTCGAGACGCATATTGTCAATCTTCATATTGGAGAGGGCACCGAAAGTCAGGGCCTTCTCGATTGCCTGTCCCGGATTGTTGGTATGTACATGAACCTTACATATATCGTCATCTGCGACACATACCAGGGAATCGCCTATACTCAGAAGATATTTCTTAAACTCTTTCTCCGTTTCCGCCGACATGGGCTCCCGGAGCATAATAATGAACTCTGTGCAATACCCGAATTTGATATTGGCTGCCGATTCTTCCAGTTCCTGCTGGCTGATGACCGGAGCAGCCTGCCCGCCGTCGGGGATCATGATCTCGGTGACATCTCCCGTAAGGGCATCAAGACATCCCTGCAGCACTTCCATCAGGCCCTGCCCGCCGGAATCCACAACACCGGCCTCTTTAAGGGGCGGGAGCATATCCGGAGTTTTGGAAAGTACATCGTAACCATGTGCCACGATCTCTTTGCCGTAATCGATCAGGGACATATCCTCATCGGCAAGAAGCTCTTCGGCTTTTTCCGACACACCCCTGGCAACCGTGAGGATGGTTCCTTCCTTAGGCATCATGACCGCTTTGTAAGCCGTCTCCACACCACGGGCAAAGCCGCCGGCCAGATCCTCCCTGGTCAGCTCATCTTTCTTGGCGATGGCTTTGGTAAAGCCACGGAAAAGCTGGGACAGGATAACCCCTGAGTTTCCTCTGGCACCGCGGAGCGAACCGCTGCTGATGGCCTGGCATAAGGATTCTATGGTCGGATTCTGGATCCTCCTCACCTCATTGGCCGCGGAAATGATGGTCATGGACATATTGGTCCCGGTGTCTCCGTCCGGAACCGGGAAAACATTGAGTTCATTAATGTATTCTTTTTGAGCATTGATCCGGTTGGCACCGGACAAAAATGCTTTTTGAAACAAAATGGCATCTATACTATGGATCTCGTTCACAACTTTCCTCCTGTTCGGGACTCATCAGTGAGTTCCTTTTTTATCCCTCAGTCGACAATCCGTACGCCCTCGACAAAGACATTTACCTTCTCTACGGTCATCCCGGTAAATGTTTCGACGCGGTACTTGACATTTTCGATGAGATTACGTGTCACTGTAGTGATGGAAACGCCATAAACCACGATGATATGAAAATCTATACGAATCTTATTATCAACGATTTCAACCTGGACACCCTTGCTGATGTTGTCCCTTTTCAGGAGATTGACAAGTCCGTCTTTCATATTTACGGAAGCCATGCCGACGATTCCGAAACATTCAAGTGCATTTATTCCGGCATAGGTAGCGATCACTTCTTCATCGATAACTACATTGCCAAGCTCTGTCTGCATCTGTCCTCTCATAGATATTCCTCCATGTGTCGTATTTACATTCATCTAATCTAGTATACCCTTTTTCAGGCAAAAAATAAACAGAAATCTTGCCTTTTGAGTAAAACCGGGAAATTGCATGAAAAAAGAGGGAATCAAAGATTCCCTCAGCACTTTTTCTTCATCTGAAACAGGAGCGGTCCGGCAGACCGCAAGGGTTAATACTAGGCACGCTCAACTTTCCCGGATCTTAAACAAGAAGTACAAACATACATCTTCTTAGCAGCGCCGTTAACTTTTACCTTAACAGACTTAATGTTGGATTTCCACATCTTGTTGGATCTTCTATGTGAATGACTGACTTTGATCCCAAAGTGAGCACCTTTATCACAAATAGCGCATCTTGCCATGACAGCACCTCCTCGCGAATAAACTTAAGTCCTGTTAGACTTACAACGAGTCTATACTATCAGAATTAAAATCAAAATGCAAGAGAAAAATTTAAAAATCAGTCATTTTTTATCTCTTCACGAACACTGTCGGCATTGAGGTTTTCTTCCACCGCTGCCTTCACTTCAGGATTTTCCGCGTTGCTGTTGCCTCTGATCAGGTTGGAAACTTTGTTTACGGTCCCCGGGACCATATCGATGAGCTTCATCACCGGATCCTGATTCCTGACATTGACTACCCTGATATCGTTATCTTTGATCACCAGGACTGCGATGGGACTCATCTTGCCTCCGATCCCGCCGGAGCCCTTGTCAGTCACATCCTTGTTGGATGCTCCGGCACCCATGCCGAAAGAGACGTCCATCAGGGGAATGATGACGGAATCCCCCACATTCTGCGGCTGACCTACTACGGTCTTGGTGGACATAACCACATTGAGTCCTTTGAATAATGACTGAACTGTTTCATCAAAATTATTTTTTGCCATATCTTCCTCCTGCTATTTTAATATAAATCGAATCAGTTTTCGTACTTCTTTCTTCAGTAATAAAGTGATCAGGATCCACAGTAGATATCCGAGGCGGATTCTCCCTTTTCCGTGGCATTCCCCCGCGAAACAGGCCTCCTGGAAATCAGCTTCCAGAGAGAAATTACGATGGTAGGACGGATAGAACAAGGCTGACACCGCAGCCACATAACCTGTGGCAGAAGGATCGTCAAAACCGTAGCGGATCCATCCCTTGATCCTGCGGGGAAGAAGGTGTTTCAGCAGCCTGATGAGGGCATCCTTGGCGATGCCGATAAGAGAGATCACCTGATATTCATCCATGAACTGTCGTCCTTCAGTGATCTTATTCTTCACGGCTTCAATTTTATCCGTGATGGAAGTCTTTCTCTTCTCCTCTCCTTCTTTCTGCTTTGTCTTTTCCTTCTTTTCCTTTTTTTTCTTTTTTTCTTCCTTCTTCTCCCCGCCTTTCTCCTCCGTGGCCTGTCCTTTCAGCTCTTCAGGGTAGGTGGGAGTTCTGGTGGGTGAATATTCAGCTTCTGTTTCCCCTGTGCCGGTTGCCGACGGTTCCGAATCAGCACTTTCTGTCTGCTCTAAATCTGATTCAGTGCTTTGGACCTCTGCCGGGTCCGATTCAGTACTCTCGGTTTCCATTATGACTGCTCCGGTTACTGCTGCTTCGCTTTCTACTGAATCCGCATCTTCAGTTTCCGTATTTTCCGGACCGGACTGATCGGTCGGGGGCAGTTCCGGGCTTTCTTCCTCTTTTTTCCGGGCTGAAGCCTCCTTTTTCCGGGCCTTTTCTTCCTTTTTCTTAAGGAAGGCCGGATCATTTCCCAGGATGGTTTTTCCCAGGATCTTCACCTCGTAATTAATTTTGGTACCCAGACAGGATATCCGGGCCCGGATCAGTACGAGGAACCACTTTACCCCGGCTCCGGCACTGAAGTGTTCCTTCAGATCCTGTCCCTCCGGAGCTGAAAGTTCAAAATTATAGCGGATGGGGACCAGAAGGATCAGCAGGATCAGTCCCAGGACCACCAGGAGAATGATGCCGATGATCTTAAGGATAAGTAATAATACAGATAAAATTGTTGACAGCAATTAATCCCTCCCCTCTACAGATCGACAAGAGATGCTTTCATCTCCGTCAGTGAGCCGGAATCAAGAAATTGCTGTACAAGACTGCTGACCAGTTCCACTGCCTCCTTCTTTGAACCGGCGATGCCCAAAAGCTTCAGCCGGTCTCCGTCACAATGGTACATGGGATTCCTGTACTCCGTTCCGGAAAGAATATAGAGGAGATTATTGGTCTCATAGGCCGTGGTGATTGCATACCAGTTCTTATAGGAAGGAAAATCACCGCGTCTTATGGCATTAAGTATCTCAACTTCCCTGTAGGAAATGGTTTCACCGATCAAGGGGTGTAAAGCGATATCCATGTTCTCCTCCTTCATATGCGGTCATTGCTGACGCAGGAGATCTATCTCACATGTGTATGGGTAAACAAATGATCGTTGCAGTATTCGTAATCACCGTTACATTTGGAACAGTAACGGAATTCCAGGTCAGGATCATCCAGTTCCGTGCGGCCGCACACCGCACACCTGTGCCGGGTCTGAACATTTGCCGGCCCGGTTGTTCTGGTCTTGCGCTGAAAATCCTTCCTCCTTCTGATCTCCGACGGTGAGATCCTGCGGTAATTCCTGGTGGACAGGAAAAACAGGAGGAAGTTCAGCAGGCTGACCACGATGGAAATCCTGTCACCCAGTCCTCCCCGTACAAAGGCGTAGACCAGAAATGCCACATCCAGATAGGCAAGCCATTTTACCTTAAGCGGCAGTATACCGTAGAGGTAGACCTGTGCCTCCGGGAAGATGGCTGCGTAGGCCAGGAAAAAGGACAGGTTCAGATAGTAGGTATCCATATAGATATATGGGCTGGGATAGATCAGATAAACAAGGAAAGCGGCGATCACGGAAGCCAGAACCCCGCAGAAAAAATACAGGTTGAATCTGAATGCACCCCAGACATTGGACAGTTCCTGACAGATGGAATAATAAAACAACAGGACAAAGATCAGGAAAATAATGCTGGTGGTAGGTGCCGCGATCAGGAAAGTAACGATCCTCCAGGGCTGTCCGTGCAGGATCATATATGGGTTCAGGCTCAGCCAGGTATAATAGAATTCACCACCGGACATCAGATTCAGCACTGATCCCACCGCGTACATGATCACGATATAAAGCGGCAGATTGCGTATAGCATATTTTCCGAATCTTCTCTCCAGACGGTTTAACCAGTTCATCCATATCCTCCTTCATCCGGTAACGGTGATCAGTTCAGTTTCTGGTATTTTCCGATAAGTAGGCCTGCCACCAGGGCGAGGACCAGTGAGATCACCACGATGATCCAGAACCCGTAGGGATGGTGGGCCAGGGGGATCACCGCGAAATTCATACCAAAAGCACTTGTGACGATTGTCGGGATCGTAAGAACGATGGTGATCACCGACAGAAATTTCATTACGATATTCAGGTTGTTGGAGATGACGGACGCGTAGGCATCCATGGTCCCGCTTAAAATATCGCTGTAGATCTTGGCCATCTCGATGGCCTGTTTATTCTCAATGATAACGTCTTCCAGCAGTTCCTCCTCTTCCTCGTTCTTGGGGAGGGACTGATTTCTCATCAGCCTTTCCAGAACCAGTTCATTACCTCTTAATGAAGTGGTAATATAGACCAGGCTCTTCTCCAGCTCAAGCATGTCGATCAGTTCCTGGTTTTTCTGGGATATGTGCAGCTTCTTCTCTACCTCATCACTCTTTTTATCGATGATCCGCAGATACTGAAGATACATGGTGGCGTTGCGGTAGAGCATCTGAAAGATGAACCTGACGGGTTTGTCCGTATCGAAATCACGCACCCTGCCATCCATGAAAACCGTGAGGATGGAAGTATCCTCCAGACAGACGGTGATCACCGCGTCTTCGGTCTTGAAAATGGCAAAGGGAATAGTGTAGAAATACTCTTTTTCGTTGCGGATCTCCGTCACCGGAATATCCAGCACGATCATGGTGTAATTTTCTTCCACCACCAGCCTTGATCTCTCCTCTTCATCAAGAGCAGATTTCAGGTCATCGATATCGATATCATGGAGATCGGCGATCTGTTCAAGCTCACTGATGGTGGGATCGGTCAGGGCGATCCAGCTGTTTTTTTCGGGTCTGGTATGTTCATCACTCTGATGGACCTGATGAACCTTCCCGCCTGTTGTCTTAAAAATCCTAATCATGGAAAAAGCCTCTTTTCAAAAGATATCTCCATACTTCAGGCCGTTGGAGATTACTCTTTTCATTATAATTAGTAAGCCCATGTTTGTCAATGCAGACACCCCCCGGCGGTTTAATGCGCTAGCGTGGAAAATCGAAGGAATGGTATTGTATTTTCCATTTTATCGGTTTATAATTAAGTTTGCGTTTTTATATAAGAAAGGAGAAAAAAGAAAGATGGATCATACATTGGGAATTGACATTGGGTCCACAACGGTAAAGGTCGCAATTCTTGATCATGAGAACCACATCATTTTTTCCGACTATCAGAGGCATTTTGCCAATATCAAGGGAACTCTTCAGGAGCTGCTGAGAAAAGCCATAAAGGAGCACGGCAACCTGTCGGTCCATCCGACTGTCACCGGCTCAGGCGGCATGGCCATCTCCGATTATCTCGAGATTCCCTTCTGTCAGGAAGTAATCTGTGTCTCTACGGCACTTGCGGACTATGAACCAAAAACCGATGTAGCGATAGAACTTGGCGGTGAGGATGCCAAGATCATCTATTTTGATAAGAACGGCGGGATCGAACAGCGTATGAACGGAGTCTGTGCGGGTGGTACCGGCTCTTTTATCGACCAGATGGCCAGTCTTCTGCAGACGGATGCCAGTGGGCTGAACGAATATGCCAAAAACTATGATACGATCTATTCCATCGCGGCAAGATGCGGTGTTTTCGCCAAAACCGATATCCAGCCCCTGATCAATGAGGGAGCCTCAAAGGAAAACCTGGCGGTCTCCATCTTCCAGGCGGTGGTGAGCCAGACCATCAGCGGACTGGCATGCGGTAAGCCCATCAAAGGGCATGTCGCCTTTCTGGGCGGGCCGCTTCATTTCCTGCCGGAGCTGAAGAAGGCTTTCATCCGTACTCTGGAGCTGGATGAAGACCATACCATCGATCCTCCCCACTCCCACCTGTTCGCAGCCAGCGGTGCTGCCATGAATGCGAAGCAGTACTGTGAGATGGAACTGCAGGATCTTCTGGATGATCTCTATTCCGATATCCAGCTTGCGGTGGAGGTCGAGCGTCTTGAGCCGCTGTTTAAGGATCAGGAAGACTATGATGCCTTCATCCGCGAGCACAACCGTTTCCAGGTGAAGAAGGGGGATATCTCCACCTACAAGGGGAAATGCTTCCTGGGCATCGATGCCGGTTCAACCACCACTAAAGTTGCGCTGATCGGCGAGGACGGTTCTCTCCTCTACCGTTTCTATGATAATAATAACGGAAGTCCGTTAAAGACAACCATGAGGGCTGTGAAAGAGCTCAAGGAGGTTCTGCCTCCCAAGGCAGTGATCGCCGGTTCCTGTTCCACCGGATACGGGGAGGCTCTGCTCAAATCAGCACTCCGTCTGGATCATGGTGAGGTGGAAACCATGGCCCATTACTATGCCGCCGCCTTCTTCCAGCCTGAGGTTGACTGCATCCTGGATATCGGCGGACAGGATATGAAATGTATCAAGATCAAGAACCAGGCGGTGGATAACGTGCTTCTCAATGAGGCCTGTTCTTCCGGCTGCGGTTCCTTTATCGAAACCTTCGCAAAATCCCTGGATTACTCCGTGGAGGAATTCGCGAAGATCGCCCTCTTTGCGGGATCTCCCATCGACCTGGGTTCACGCTGTACCGTCTTCATGAACTCAAAGGTAAAACAGGCCCAGAAGGAAGGAGCCTCCGTCGGCGATATCTCCGCGGGGCTTGCTTATTCCGTCATCCGGAATGCCATCCTTAAAGTGATCAAGCTCACGGATCCCAAACAGCTTGGCAAGAATATCGTGGTACAGGGCGGTACATTTTATAACGATGCGGTCTTAAGGAGTTTTGAGCGGATATCCGGCTGCAAGGCCGTCCGCCCGGACATCGCCGGCATCATGGGTGCTTTTGGTGCCGCACTGATCGCCAGGGAGCGGGCAGATGAAGTGAAACAGACTTCCATGCTCTCTCTGGATGAGATCATCAATCTGGAGTACACCACTTCCATCAGAAGATGCCAGTTCTGCAACAACCACTGCCTTCTGACCGTCAACGATTTCGGCGGCGGAAGGAATTTCATTACCGGCAACCGTTGTGAACGGGGTCTTGGCATCCAGAAGAAAAAGAACGAGGTTCCAAACCTCTATGATTACAAATACAAAAGAATCTTCGCCTACCGTCCTCTTCCCGAGGAAGAAGCGGTCAGGGGCGTGGTCGGTATTCCCAGGGTTCTCAATATCTATGAGAATTACCCCTTCTGGTATACCTTCTTTACCCAGCTTAAGTTCCGTGTCATGATCTCCCCGAGATCATCCAGGAAAATCTATGAGATGGGTATCGAATCGATCCCCAGCGAATCGGAATGCTACCCGGCCAAGATTGCCCACGGACATGTGATGTGGCTCATCAGGAAGGGAATTAAAAATATCTTCTATCCCTGCATCCCTTATGAGCAGAACGAGACCATCGATTCCAACAACCATTACAACTGTCCCATCGTGACTTCCTATGCCGAGAACATCAAAAACAACATGGAGGAACTGAGAGATCCCTCCATCCGGTTCATGAACCCCTTCCTGGCCCTGGACAACAAAGAAGCATTGAAAGTCCGTCTCTACGATGAGCTCTGCCTCTACTATGACGTCACCAGGGAGGAAGTCGCCCAGGCAGTGGACGCGGCTTACCAGGAAGCGGATAAGGTGAGGGATGACATCCGTACCAAGGGTGAGGAAACTCTGGCTTACCTGGCGGAAACCGGCGGTATGGGCATCGTCCTTTGCGGAAGGCCCTACCATGTGGATCCGGAGATCAACCATGGTATCCCCGAGCTGATCACCTCCTACGGGATCGCGGTCTTAAGCGAGGATTCCATCAGCCACCTGGGCAACGTGGAGAGACCTCTTATCGTTTCCGATCAGTGGATGTACCACTCCAGACTTTACGGAGCGGCCAACTATGCCAAGAAAAACAAACAGCTGGAGGTGATCCAGCTCAACTCCTTCGGCTGCGGCCTTGATGCCGTGACCACCGACGCGGTGAACGACATCCTCTCCAATTCCGGAAGGATCTATACCGTTCTCAAGATTGACGAGGTCAATAACCTTGGCGCGGCAAGGATCAGAATCAGATCACTGATCGCCGCGGTTAAGATCCGCAACCGTAAGAATATCGAACCTCATATCGTTCCGGCCAGCATCAAGAAGGTGGAATTCACCAAAGAGATGCGTAAGGACTACACTATCCTTGTTCCGCAGATGTCTCCCATCCATTTCGACATGCTCGGACCGGTCTTCCGGAATGCAGGATACCATGTGGATGTTCTTCCCCAGATGGGAAGAAAGGCCGTGGACGCGGGATTAAAATATGTAAACAATGATGCCTGCTACCCCTCTCTCATCGTGGTGGGACAGATCATGACGGCCCTGACCTCGGGTAAATATGACCTGAATAAGACAGCTGTGATCATCTCCCAGACCGGCGGCGGCTGCAGGGCGACCAACTATATCGGTTTTATCCGGCGTTGTCTCGCCAAAAACGGCTACGGACATATCCCGGTCATCAGTATCAGTGTTCAGGGTATAGAGAAGAATGAGGGATTCAAGCTGACGGTGCCTCTGGTCCACCGGCTGCTCCAGGCAGTGATCTACGGAGATCTTTTCATGCGCTGCCTCTACCGTGTGCGGCCCTATGAGAAAGTAAAGGGATCGGCAAACCGTCTGCACAAGCTGTGGGAGAAACGCTGTATCCGGTCTCTGGAAAAAGGGAATTATTTCACTTTCCGGAAAAATGTAAAACAGATCATCCATGATTTCGACCACCTGCCCATCACTGATGAAAAGAGACCCCGGGTTGGTATCGTCGGGGAGATCCTGGTGAAGTTCCTTCCGGATGCCAATAATCACCTTGTGGAACTTCTGGAGGCGGAAGGTGCCGAAGCGGTCATGCCCGATCTTCTGGACTTCCTCTTCTACAGCCTGTACAATGCCAACTTTAAATCGGAATATCTCGGTAAATCAAACCGTGCGGCAAGGCTTTGCAACCTGGCCATCAGCGCCATCGAGATCTATCGTGGATTCCTTAGAAAAGAACTGGAAAAGAGCAGTCGTTTTGAGGCTCCGCCTCACATCAAGGAACTGGCCAACTATGCCAATCCCATCGTATCCCTGGGCAACCAGACCGGAGAAGGATGGTTCCTTACCGGTGAGATGGTGGAACTGATCAAGGCAGG
>CAJGDH010000052.1 GCA_904502145.1 uncultured Eubacterium sp. | reverse complement strand
TTCCGACAAAGAATCCGGTGACAGGCTGACGGATATTATCCTGGGAAGAAAAGATTCCGGCAAGACATTTTCCATGCCGGATCACGGGGGAAGCAAGGACCTGGATGGAAGCCATACCCATCTGGGTAACGGGAGAGTGGTCCCGGGTAAACCGAGGAACCGGGGAAAGGCTGTCCCCCAGGGCGGAAAAACAACCGTCGGCAGAAAGAACGGAAGGGGAACCCTCTGGGTGGTACTCATCTTCATTTTCTGGATGTATTTCCTGATATCCATGATCATGGGTTTTGTCATGAGATAAATGTTTAGATAGAAAGGTTTGGATATGTTTGAGTTTTCATTGTTAAAGAGTCTGTTTTTTGAACTGGACAAGCATAAGATGGAAGGTGTCACTGAAACAAAGGACGGCAACAAGACCAACCGCCGTCTGGAGGTGTCCTACGATAAGGTACCGGAGATCACATCCATCACTGCCCAGGAGAGGATCCTCCCCATGGTGGACCGCTATTTCTTCTTCGTCAATGACGAGGAGGTCCCGGCGGAGCTTTCAAAACGGCCTGAGGTCAGACAGGTCATCTTCGAGTTTTATAAAGATCATTTCCCGGATTACCTCAGGAAAGGGATCCCCGAAGATATGACCAAATATGAGCTCCTGAACTGTTTTGAAGTCTTCAATATGCCTGACTACCGGCCGAAGCATGCTTTTCCCGGCCTGGTCAAGCTTGAGGATATGAGGAAGGGCCTGGTCTACGATGATGATAAGCCCAAATATTCCTTCCCGGGGCTGGAGTTCTTCTCGGAGAAGAGTAAGAGTATCCTGATGAGGCAGGGAAAACCTGCGGCTTCCGTGTGGGACGGATTCACGGAGTTTGACACTGATGATCCGGATAAGGCCAGGGAACAGGTGAATGATAAGCTGGCGGCCATGAAGAAGCAGTTTGCCGGCGAGATCAACGGCCTGGGAATGGATGAAGAAAAGATGATGGAGATCGCCAGATCAGGGAAATCCGCGGAGGAGAAATAATCTCCGGAGATAAATTCATTTCCGGATGAGAAACAGATCTGCGGACCAGAAAGATTACAGGAAGGTAACAGACTGATTATGTTTCGTGAAGTATCAAAACTGATCCTCTACCGCAACCTGGGTGAGGACAGCATCTTAAAGCAACTGGCAGGGGTTTACAAGAGGTTTGACAGCTGCCATTACCGGCAGGATGAGCTGGTGACGGACATATTCCGCCAGGTGAAGGCCATCCTGGACCTGGGAACCACCTATGGGTTTGACCGGAACCTCTGGCAGGACTACCTTACCTATGTCCTGATCACCAATGAGAATTCCTTCAGTCTGACCAGCGAGAAAGTGGGGAAAAATGAAGGGACAGTCAATCATTTCGCAGAAAATGATTTCCGTGTGTTCATGAATCTTTTCCACTTCGATTTCCGCCCTCTTGAGGAGGCACTGGGTATCGACTGCTTTTCCACCATCGTCAATTACCGGGCGATCCCCAAACAGGAAAGGATGTACAACCGGAATGTCAGCCAGAAGGTGAGGGCTCTCTCCGACAGGCTGGCAGCGGCGGAGGATGTGGAAACCTTCTTTGATGAGGTGGTAGGCTTTTACCGGGAGTACGGTGTGGGCATGTTCGGCCTCAACAAAGCTTTCCGCTTTACCAGTGAGGGGGGCAGCCTGAATTTCATCCCCATCAAGAACCTGGAGATGGTGGTTCTTGATGATCTGGTAGGTTACGAGATCCAGAAGAAAAAGCTGATCGACAACACGGAAGCGTTTGTCCGGGGTCTGCCCTGCAACAACTGTCTTTTATACGGGGACGCGGGTACGGGCAAATCCACCAGTATCAAGGCGATCCTCAACCAGTATTATGACCGGGGCCTGCGGATGATCGAGATCTACAAGCATCAGTACAGGGATCTTTCCTCGGTCATCAGCCATATAAAAAACCGGAATTATCGTTTTATCATCTATATGGATGATCTGTCTTTCGAGGAGTTCGAGACAGAATACAAGTTTCTGAAGGCGGTCATAGAGGGAGGCATGGAGACAAAACCGGACAATATCCTGATCTATGCCACATCCAACCGCCGTCACCTGATCCGGGAGCTCTGGACTGACCGGTCGGACCGTGACAACGAACTGCACCGTTCCGACACCATGACGGAAAAACTGTCCCTGGCGGCCAGATTCGGAGTGACCATCAACTATACGAAGCCGACCCAGAAGGAGTTCTTTGCCATCGTGAAGCATCTGGCCGGGAAATATCCCCAGATCAGCCTGACCGATGAGGAACTGTTCGCGGAGGCAAATAAGTGGGAGCTGTCCCACGGAGGGATTTCCGGAAGGACGGCCCAGCAGTTTATCAATTACCTGGCGGGTATGGCCCACGAATAAACCACGGATCGCGGCCGGGGATTCGCCACGGATGAGGATAAGGAGGTTACCATGGGTGTTGTGATCGGAAGACTGGATGATCAGGTAGCGAAGATATTTCTCGGAAATAACCTGACTAAGAGCACGGAGGATTATCAGAAGATCCTTGAGGATGAATCTGTCTCCCCCGAAGTCAAGGAGAAGATCCGTGCGGCGCAGAAGAAGAAAGAAGAAGAGGATATCATCCTCTGATCCTTCGATAAAAAAAGGAAGTTTGTGTGTGGGAGGATTCTCAGATGATTTCAGTGGCCCTGGCCTATTATAACGGCGGTAAATATATTGAGAAGCAGCTGTATTCCATACTGGGACAGCTTGGTCCGGAGGATGAAATCGTCCTCTCCGTGGACCGGGCGTCCGACGGTTCGGCGGAACTTCTGGAGCGGATGGCCCGGGATGACGGCCGGATCCGGCTGCTGGAGGGCCCCGGCCTGGGGGTGGTGAAGAATTTTGAATATGCCATCTCCGCCTGCAGGGGTGAGATCATCTTTCTCTCTGACCAGGACGATCTCTGGATAGAGAACAAAGTGAAAAAGGTGATGAGAGCCTTCGATAATTCAGGTGTGGATGTGGTCCTCCATAATGCGGAGCTGATCGACGCAGATGAGGTCCTTCAGTGTGGAGCCACCATGTTCGATTACCGGCAAAGCAGGACAGGACTGCTTAAAAACCTGATGAAGAACAGCTATGTGGGCTGCTGCATGGCTTTCCGGAGCCGGATCAGGCCGGTGATCCTGCCGATCCCGGACTCTATGTATATGCATGATTACTGGATCGGAACCGCCGGGGAGATGCTGGGCGGAACAGGACTGCTCAGGGAATGCCTGATCCGGTACAGGAGACACGAAGAAAATGTGACGGAAATGAAACACGGCTCCGTTGCTTTTATGATAAAGAAGAGGATCTCCATGTTGAGATGCTTACGGATCCTTAAGAAGAGGGTCCGCGTCTTTTGCAGGGAGCAGAATAACCTCTGACCGGCAATCTGTCAGTTATGGAGTTGACAATGAAGAAAAGAACCATATATCTTTTATCCTTTTTACTCCCGCTGATCACTCTGATCTGCGGGATGATCTATCTTGGAGTGACACCGTTTGGGGATAATTCATTGCTGATCATCGATGGACTTCACCAATATATGCCATTCTTTTCTGTATTATCGGACAAACTGAAGGCAGGGGAGTCCCTCTATTATACTTTCCGGACAGGGCTGGGGGTCAATTTTCTGTCCCTGTTTTCCTATTACCTGTCCAGTCCCCTGAATCTCTTTGTCCTGCTTTTCAAACGGAGCCAGCTGAATATGGCCGTCAGCTTTCTGGTGGTCTTTAAACTGGCCTTAAGCGGTCTTTTCGCCGGGATCTGTTTTGCGAAGAAAAGCAGAAAACCGGGACTCCATGTCATAGCCATCGCGGTGGCTTACGCATTGAACGGGTATATGACGGGGTACTGCTGGAATGTCATGTGGCTTGATGCCATCATGGTCTTCCCTCTGATCATCCTGGGTATTGACAGGCTGATTGAAAAAAAGGACGGCAGACTCTACGGAATCGCCCTGTTCTACGCCCTTTACTGCAATTATTATATCGGCTTTATGATCTGCCTTTTCAGCGTGATCTATTATCTGTTCCATTCCTTCTCCTCCCTGAAACAGTTTTTCCGCAGGGGTCTGGTCTTTTTTGCCTACTCCATGCTGGCAGGAGGGATGGCGGCGGTCATCCTGGTCCCGGCCTACCTGGGAATCAAGGCGACTTCCTCAGGAAATGAGATGAGCCTTCCTTCCCATTCCTGGATCACGGATTTCTGGGACCTGATCAGCCGTCAGTTTGATATGGCCTACCCGGTCACCCACGATAATTTTGACGGAAATGCAAACCTGTATTTCGGTATGTTTTCTGTCCTGTTTGTCTTTATGTATCTGTTGAACAGGGAGATCAGGATAGGGGAGAAGATCAGAAAGATCATCCTGATCCTCTTCTTCTATCTCAGCTTTAATGAGGAGATCCTCAATTTTATCTGGCATGGTTTCCATGACCAGTACGGGATCCCCAACCGCTTCTCCTTCCTCTATGGATTTATCCTCCTGACCATGGCCTTCGACGTGCTGGAACATTTCCGGGCCGTCAGGATCTGGGAACCGGTGGTTTCCCTGATCCTGAGTCTGGGGCTGATGGGGGGCTGCCTGTATTTTGGAGGCGACCTGCCGGATACGGAGGTGTTCTATGCGGCAGGATTTCTTCTTGCTGCCTATGGCGTGATCATTTTCCTGTCCCAAAAGAAGAAGACGGCCTCTTTCTGCAGGATGCTGCTTCCTGCCCTGATGGCCGGGGAGATGATGGTGACCTGCCTGATCGGCTTTGATTCCAACGGGCAGATCAGCATCTCCAAGTTCTTTTATGCCACGGAGGATATGGAGAAAGCCATACGGGAAAATGAGGATGGGACCTTTTTCCGCAGTGAGGTGGCGGAAGGAAAGATCGTGGATGAGAGTACCTGGTATCCCATGCATGCCGTGAGCCTCTTCGGATCAACCGCGAGAGATCAGATGGTGGATATCATGGATTCCATGGGCTTTGGCACGGGGATCAATGAGTACCTCTACAAAGGGGCCACTCCCGTCACCAATCTGATGCTCAATGTCCGTGATCTCTATTATCATGAAGGGGATATGCTGGAGACGGAGTTCCTGCCTGTCGGGATCTATGGTTCCATGAGCCTGTACCGTAATCCGGTGGAAGGTATGTCCATCGGCTACGGGATCAGTCAGGATATCGACTCATGGTATTATGACAGTGATTATCCTTTCCGTGTCCTCAATGATTTCTGTTATCAGGGCTACTGGACCAACACTGTCTTTGAAGATATCCCTGTCTCGGATCCCGAGTGTAACGGTTGCAGTGTATCCAGGACAAATGACGGGGAATACTATTTTACTTATGAAAGTAACCGGCCTGACAACCTGGTCTTTGATTTTGACCTGGCTCAGGGTTCGGATTATCTGTACATTTTCTATGACGGTACCCAGGTCAGCAACGTGAAGATCAGCGTGGATGAGTTGGTGGTGGTCGACGGGGACATGGACGGAAGGATCATCCCGGTGGGATCCGTAGACAAGAATTCCGCCGTGAAGGTGGAGATGTCCCTCAAGGGGGAACAGACCAACGGCTATGTCCGCCTTTCCGCAGCCTCCTTTGTCCCGGAGGAATTCGATCACCTGGTCCAGGAGATGACCGCACAGACTTTCCGGATCAGCAAGATGAACGATCATCATATTGAAGGAAACTTTGAGGCCATCGAGGACGAATATCTCTTTTTCTCCATCCCCTACGACGAGGGATGGAAGGTTACGGTGGACGGTAAAAACGTGGAAACCGAAACCATTGGCAATGCTTTTCTATCTGTTATAATACCGGAAGGAGAACACGAGATCACTCTGGATTACCTGCCCCCGGGTCTGATCCCCGGCGGAATGGTTTCCGTGGCCAGTGTCCTCTGTTATCTGCTGCTGTGCCTGATCACAGCGAAATTGAGAAAGGCGGAAAAGAATAGTTCAGATATTCCGGGAGGTAGTGAAGATGAAGAAGAGGTTCTTGTCCGGGATGATGGGAGCGGTCCTGCTCCTGTCGGGCCTGATGACAGCATTGACAGCCAACCCTCTGACAGTGAGGGCGGACAGTGAGGAGAAATCCTGGCTCTGTCTTGGCGCAGACCTTAGAGCGGAGGAAATGGCAAAGGTACTGGACCTGCTTGGCGTGAATGAAAAGGAAATGAACGATTACCAAGTGGTGACCGTTACCAACGAAGATGAGCATGATTATCTTGATGATTATCTGAGCTCCGACATTATCGGGAGCAGGGCCCTCTCCTCAGTCTTGGTGGAGAAGAGGGACAAGGGGTCCGGCATCCATGTCACCACAAAGAACATCACCTACTGTACGGAAAGTATGTATGCGAATGCCCTTACCACTGCCGGGATCAGCGATGCCGAGGTGACGGTGGCCGGTCCGGTCAGGATCACCGGGACAGCCGCCCTGGTGGGGGCCATGAAGGCCTATGAGGATATGACCGGCGTTGAGATCCGGGAGACTGCCAAGGATACTGCAACCAATGAACTTGTCCTTACCAGCGAGCTGGCCGAACAGGTCGGTGACAGCAGCCAGGCGGAGGAGCTGATCTCCATGCTCAAGCAGTACGTGGCTGAACACGGAGCTCCCAGCGACAAGGAGATGGAGGATGCCATCAAAGACGGGGAGCAGGAGCTTGGCCTGACCCTCACTCCGGAGCAGGAGGAACAGATCCTGTCCCTGATGAAGAAGATCGATGACTTGGATCTCGATGTGGATGAGCTGAAAAAACAGGCCGGGGAGATCTATGAGAAGATTGCCTCCATCGAGATCGACCAGAAAGGCTTCTTTGAGACGATAAAAGGCTGGATCGACCGGATCTTCGCCCTGTTTGAAAAATAAGTGTCTGACAATTAAAGACTTACAATGGCTGTGACTTAAGCCTTCCCCCTACGGCGGGTTTCTGTGGATATCCTATCCATGGGAATCTGCCTTTTTTCGTCCATCTATGGGTGACAAAGGAAACATGGTTGACAGAGGAAATGTAAAGCGGACACCAGGATATAAAAAGGAAATAATAGGTATAAATGTAAATATATATAAAAAATGGAAAAATATGGTTTACAAATGCGGATACCTGTGCTATAGTAAATCCACAAGACCGGCAGGGACCGGAGAGAGGACGGTGACAGAGGGATCATGGGACGGAGGATTGTGATCGGTGAGGAGCAGGAGTATGCCAGAAGACTGGCTGTCTATCTGGGACGCCGCCTTTCTGCCGATATACATATCCACTGTTTTACTGATCCGGACCTGCTGTCCGATGAAGAACAGGCAGACCTGTATCTTCTGGGGGAGGATTTCCTGGAAAGACTGACCGGGATCTGTCCTTCTTTTCCCTGTGAGAATCTGCTGATCCTGGGCAGGGTGGAAGGAAGTGGGGATTTCTGCCGGCTGGAGAGCCCCGCCGGTCTTGTCCCCCTGATTGATGAGAAGCTGGGCTGTGCCCTTAACCTTCAGGAGCGTCCAAGGGAGGACAGCAGGCTCATCGCCCTCTATGCCCCTTTTTCCGGATTGTCTTTGAGGGACTGGATCCGGCCTGAACTGCGCCCCGGTGATCTTTATCTCGGATTCCAGGATATGGGAGCAGGTGACGGGACATATGATATGAGCCGTCTGTGCTACTATATCCACCTCCATGAGGAGGAGATCCTGAGGGAGATGGAAGGGATGGTCATGAGAGATGAGGCCGGCTTTTTCATCGATTCTCCGCCCTGGTTTTTTGACTTCCTGGGACTTACGGAGGAGGATTACCGCTGGTTTTTCCATATTCTGAGGGAGGATCCGACCTATGGAAAGATCTACGTGGGCCTCGGGAATACCGCTGTTCCTTCCCTGGAATTTTTTCAGGAATTTGACCGGGTGGTCCTTCTTAACCTCCCGGGGCAGGAGCAGATCCACAGCTTTTGCAGCAGGTTTGTTCAGGCTGTGACCCAAAGGCGGGTGCTGCTTCCCGAAGGGATCGAGGTGAGAGACTATGCAGAATCAGGACACAGGCCGGCACTTTGACCGGGCCGGGATCAAGGAAGAAGTGGTCAGATCCTTAAAGGGCAGCATGACGCTGTCCGATGCCGAGATCTACCGGGCCATTGATCATGCCATACTCAGGGAGGGCCGGGAGAACTGCGGGAGCCTGGAGGAGAAGACCATTCTGCGGGAGCAGATCTTCGACGCGATCCGTAATCTGGGCATCCTGGAGAAGTATCTGCGGGATGACCGGGTGACGGAGATCATGGTCATCGGCCCCGGCAAGATCTTTGTGGAGAGAGACGGGGAACTGGCCAGGACCCCTGAGCACTTCGACTCGGAGGACGAAGTCTACCGGGTCATAGACCAGATCCTTGCCCCCATCAACCGCGTGGTCAATGAGGCCTCGCCGGTGGTGGACGGTCGTCTTCCGGACGGTTCCAGGGTGCATATCGTGATCCCGCCCATCTCCCTGGAGGGGCCCACCATCACGATCCGAAAGTTTTTCCGGGGTGGAATGACCATGGAGAAGCTGATCGGGTACGGTTCGTTTCCCGCAGGTCTTGAACCGGTACTGGGAGCCTTCGTCCGGGCCCGCTACAACATCCTCATCAGCGGTGCCACCAACTCGGGAAAATCCTCTTTGATCAATGCCCTGTCCGGCTATATCGGAAGCGGGGAGAGGATCATCACCATCGAGGATTCCGCGGAACTTCAGTTTTTTCATGTGGACAATCTCGTCCGCCTGGAGGCCAGGAATCCGAATGCGGAAGGGGAGAATGAGGTGACCATGAATGACCTGATCAAGGCCAGCCTCCGTATGAGGCCCAACCGCATTATCGTGGGGGAAGTCAGAGGGGCGGAAGCCTTATCCATGCTTTCTGCCTTCTCCACCGGACACAGCGGATCCCTGAGCTCCATCCATGCCAATTCGGCAAAGGATGCCCTGTCCAGGCTGGAAACCATGACCCTGATGGGTATAGACCTGCCCTTGAGGGCGGTGCGCGGACAGATCGCTTCCTCCATAGACCTGGTGATCCACCTGGGAAGGCTGAAGAACGGGGACCGGCGTCTCCTGGAGATCATCGAGCTTGCCGGTCTTGAGGGGGAGGATTACCGGATACATCCTCTTTTCCTCTACCGGGGAGAAGAGCTGGTGCCGGTCAGTTGCCTTCTGAACACCCACAATCTGGAAGCTTACGGCCAGATGGAGGCTTACGAAAGGGGGATGAAAGAGTACCCATGCCCGACAATGGCGATGCAAAAAGAGGAGATCTGATCAGGAGGATAAAAGAACTGCTCAGAGAGTGGCTGCCGGGGGAGATTCTGATCTGCCTGCTGGCAGCGATCTGGTATGATAATATCTTCTCTGTCTTCTTTCTGCAGATACTTCTCATTCCCTACGGGATGTTTGCCGCGGACCGAAAGAGGAAGCAGAGAAAGAAACAGGTGGAGAAGGGCTTCTATGATTTTCTTCAGTCCCTTATCCTTTCCCTCCAGGCGGGATACTCTCTGGAGAATGCCTGTCTTGCAGGTTACCGTGAACTGTGCGGGACCTACGGAGAGAAGGATGCCTTCGTGGATCAGCTCCGACAGGTGGCCCAGGGGATCGAGGTCCATATACCGGTGGAGGAATTGTTCCATGAGATGGCTCTGGCCACAGGGAATGAAGATATCCATCAGTTCGCCGTGATCCTCGAGATCCTGAAGACCATGGGAGGGAACTCCGTGGAAGTGATGAAGAACTCTCTTGTCCGCATCCGGAAAAAGATGGAGACGGCGGAGGAGATACGGACCCTTTTAAGCGGGAAGATCTACGAGAAGAACCTCATGCTCCTGATGCCCTTTTTCATGGTGATGTATCTGAGGATTTCCAATCCCTCCTATCTGGATTCCCTCTATCACACTTTCGCCGGCCAGGCAGTGATGACAGTTTCCCTTGCCGGTATCATCATCTGTTTCTTCTGGGGAGAGAGGATCATGAGGATCGCAGAGTGAGGAGGGAGGAGAATTGATCGGATTTCACCGAAAGAAGCTGGAAGAAGATGCTGCAAAGATGAGCAGCACAAGGAAGGGGAACCGGGAGAAGAAAGACAAGAAGGAATCCCACGTTGCCGGATGGATACTGGACCATATTCCGGCGGGAATAAGGAGGCGGTGGACCCGTCGCCTTGAGAATACATTTCGTGATCATACGATAAACAG